>CAMWQK010000145.1 GCA_947176445.1 uncultured Clostridia bacterium
CAAACATGGACAACAAGGCACAGGTTGAAAATTTCAGCAGTTCGGTCGCAAAGATCAAACAGGAGATCAAGAAAGACTTGGTCGGACAGGAGGACATTGTCGATAACGTCCTCATTGCGATCATCGCAGGGGGCAACGTGCTCCTCGAAGGCGTTCCCGGCGTCGGCAAGACGAGACTTGTACGCTCGCTCGGAAAGGTGCTCGAACTGCCGTTCTCGCGTATTCAGTTCACCCCCGACTTAATGCCCTCCGACGTTACGGGTACGAACGTCATCGAGAAGGACGCGTCGGGCAAAATGAACACGGTATTCCAGAAGGGACCCATCTTTGCGAACCTCGTCTTGGCGGACGAGATCAACCGTGCTACGCCCAAGACGCAGTCGGCAATGCTCGAAGTCATGCAGGAGCACAGAGTGACCGTCGCGAACAAGACGTACTCCATCAATGAGCCGTTCTTCGTGCTCGCAACGCAGAACCCCATCGAGCAGGACGGTACCTATCCTCTGCCCGAGGCGCAGATGGACCGTTTCATGTTCAAGCTGCTCGTCGGCTTCCCCTCGGTCAAGGAGCTTGCGGATATCGTCAACATGACGCAGATCACCATGGAAGAGACGGCGACCGCGGTCGTTGACGGACCCACGATCCTTGCAATGCGCGAGCTTGCAAAGACCGTTCCCGTCGTGCCCGACGTGCTCTACTATGCAATGCGGCTCGTTGCGCGCACGCACCCCGAGCTCGAGGACGGTGGAGAGACGGCGAAAAAGTACCTCAAATACGGCTGCTCGCCCCGTGCGGGACAGGCGCTCATCACCGCCGCAAAGGTCCGCGCGCTCATTCACGGCAGATTTAACGTTGCGTATGAGGACATCGAGGCGCTTGCATATCCCGTACTCCGTCACAGAATGAAGATCAACTACACGGCGATCAACGAGCGGCTCACGGTCGACGACGTCATCACCAAGCTCCTCCTCGAAAATGCGAAGGAGAAGGGCACGGGCAAGCTCGACGAGACGGCTGCGGCGGCAGCGCCCGTTGAGACACCTGCCCCTGAGACCGCAGAGGCACAGCCCGAGACGGCGAAAAAGAGAAAGTTCGGCAGAAAATAATAAGGCAGACACATGGCAAACGTAGCAATCAACGAAGCGTTTTTGCAGCGAGTAGAAATGCTGCAAACGATTCTGAAAAACAACGTCGCGGGAATGTTCGGCGGGAACCACAGAAGTAAGACGTTCGGCTCCTCCTGCGAATTTGTCGATTACAGAAATTACATTCCGGGCGATGATATTACAAAAATCGACTGGAATGCTTACGCTCGTTTTGAAACACTTTACTTAAAACTTTATCTCGACGAAAGACAGCTCCACACGAAGATCTATATCGACGTGAGTCAGTCGATGGCATACGGCGAGGCGAAGAAGGCGGAGATGGCGCTGCAAATCGCGGCGACGCTCGCCTATCTTTCGGTCACCGAGCTCGACAAGGTGTCGATTTTCACCATCCGCGGCAGCGAAGTGACGGAGGTCATCTCCGCTATTTCGGGCAGAGAGCGCTATTTTGCGGAGATCACCAAGCTCAACGAGATCGAGTTCGGCGGCGACTGCTTTATCAGCGAGGGCATTCTGCCCACGCGCGTCGGCTACGGCGACGGGCTTTCGGTCATCATCTCCGACTTTCTGACGGACAACAACTACGAAAACGCGATCGACTATCTCGCGGATAAGAAGCGCGATCTTTTATGCGTGCAGGTGCTCACTGCGGAGGAGCTCAAACCCAAGATTCGCGGCAAGAACGTCTTCTACGACAGTGAGAACGGCGCAAAGAGCTATCGCAAAAACATCAACAGAGACATTATCAGGGCTTACTACGAGGCGGTGCAGTACGTGCAGGACAGGCTGCGCAACTATTGCAACGCCCGCGGCGCGGAGTATCTGCTCGTGCGCGACGATAAGCCCATCGACGAAATCTTCTTTGAACGGTTTACCGAATTGGGGGTGCTGAAATGAGTTTTTATTTCCCGTTGGGATTGCTCGGGCTCATCGGCATTCCCATCCTCATCATCATCTTTTTAATCAAGTCAAAGTACACCGAACAGACGATTGCATCCACCTATCTGTGGGAGTTGAGCGAACGCTTTCTGAAAAAGCGCAAGCCCATCTCCAAGCTCACGGGTATCATCACGCTCATTCTGCAAATCCTCGTGGTGGCGTGCGCGTCTCTTCTCATCGCGCACCCCGTGTTCACGCTTCCCAACTCCGCGAACGACTTCTATTTCATCTTAGACGGTTCGGCGAGCATGAACATGACCGACGGCAGCGCAACGCGGTTTGAGCGGGCGCAGTCGGAGATCAATCGGATCATCGACGATTCGCGATCGGGCAGTTCGTATACGCTCATCTTTGCGAGCGATGCGACCAACGTCTCCTTCGAGGGCGTGAAGGACAGGGATCAGGCGAAAATCTACGTCAACGCGTTGAGCGCGGGCTGGAACGCGACCGACTGTTCCTCCGCAATGACCCTCGCGCAGGAGTACTTCGACCGCAACCCGTCCGCAGAGATCTACCTCGTCACCGACAAGGCGTACGAGACGGAGAACATGACCCTTCTCAACGTCTCCTCGGGCGAGCAGAACTATGCGTTTTTGAGCTACGGCTATTCCGTTACGGCGCTCGGCGTCGAGAGCACGGGAGAGGTCGTCTCCTATTCCGCCGATCGCGATCTGACGGTGGAGCTGTACTATATCGCCGCGATGGGCGAAGAGCCCGTGAAGATGGCAGAGACGAAGGTCTCCGCGACGGCGGGCGAGCCCTGCGCGTTCACCGTATCGGCAGAGGGCAAGGGATTTGCCGCACTCGAACTTAGAATTTCCGACGGCGACGCGCTCACGGAAGACAACTGCGTGTTCCTGTACGACGAAGCCAAGACGCAGCAGCGGCAGGTGCTCATCGTCAACGGCGCGAAGGATATGCCGTACATCTACAACGCGATGGTCGATATCGGCAAGGCGACGGTCAAGGCGGTTGAAGGGGCGAAGTATACGCCCGAGATGGCAAACGGCTACGGCATGTATATCTTCAACGGGTACGTGCCCGAGGAACTGCCCAAGAATGCGGCGATCTGGCTGATCGACGCGATCGACGGCACGGGCAAGGGCGCGGGGATCAGCTTCCGCGACTACGAAGAGCCGAGAGACAGCGAGGGCGAAAACAGTTACTTTACGCCCGCCTATACGAAGAGCACGACTGCGCAGGCGAAGCTGTTCACGAAGGACCTCATCAAGCGTGACGTCGCCGTGAGAAAGTACGCGAAGTACGGCGTGCCCCGCAGCTATACGACGGTTCTGAGCAACGGGAGCGATCCGCTCATCGCGGCAGGGCTCAACGAGAATAACGATCGGCAGGTCGTGTTTGCGTTCCGTATCGGCGATTCCAACTTCGGACTTACGGACGACTTCCTCATTCTCGTAAAAAATCTCATGGATTATTCCTTCCCGTCCGTCATCGAGGACACGGTATACAAC
>CAMWQK010000146.1 GCA_947176445.1 uncultured Clostridia bacterium
TATCAGAACCGCGTCTAACACGGCGTGGGCAAGGCGGAAAAGGGTGCGGAGCTTATCTACGGGCCGAACATTGCCGATTGGCCCGAGCAGATCGCGCTCGGAAAGCATCTTCTCATGAAGGTTGCGAGCGTGCTCACCGACCCCGTTACGACGACGGACGAGCTCATTCCGTCGGGCGAGACGTCCTCGTACCGTTCCAACCCCTTGAAACTTGCCGAGTTTACGCTCTCCCGCAAGGATCAGAAGTACGTGGAGCGGGCAAAGGCGGTCAAGGCGGACGAGATGACTCGCCGCGAGACGGGAAAACTTTCCGAGAATATTCTCAAGGATCTCGGTGGATTTGTTCCCGCAGAGGGAACGATCTACGGGAGCGTCGTCGTCTCCAACAAGCCAGGAGACGGTTCTGCGCGCGAGCAGGCGGCTTCCTGCCAGCGCGTGCTTGGCGGCGTTGCCAACATCTGCAAGGAGTATGCGACCAAGCGTTATCGCTCCAACCTCATCAACTGGGGCATGATCCCGTTCACCACGGAGAAGATTACCCTGAAAGCGGGCGACTATCTGTATATCGAGAATATCGCTACGGCGATCAAGGGGGGAGACGACCGCGTCGTCGCCAAAGTGTTCTCCAAGGGCAAGAGCTACGATATTGCACTGCATACGGGCACGCTGACGGACGATGAGCGCAAGATCATTCTTGCAGGCTGTTTGATCAATTTCAATCGGAGCAAAAACTGATGGGATTGTCTGCATATAAAAACCTTATCGATCTTCATCCGTATCCCCGTCCCGAACCGATATTATCGGCGGCGGAGAAGACGGCGGCGTGTGATAAGATCTTAAAATTCTTACTGCGCGAGCGCGGGCTGATTGCGGCGTTCAGTGCGGAATATCAAAAAAAGCGCGCGCTCATCCGCAATTATGCAAATCTGCGCTCGGCGCTTCCCGTCCCGCAGGAAATTCTCGATTTGCAGGACAGACTGTTCTGGACGGAGAGCTTGGAGCGCGGGATCGTCGACGTCAGCACGTTTGAAGGGAACGCATACGGGCTCTGCCTCTGGGAGGGGGATATTGCGCGGCTGAATGCCGACGGGATCGTCAATGCCGCGAACAAAGCGCTTCTCGGTTGTTTTGTGCCCGGACATCACTGTATCGACAACGTCATTCATTCCTACGCGGGCATGCAGCTGCGGGACGACTGTGCCAAGATCATTGCCGCGCAGGAGGGCGAGGAGGAGTGCGGGGACGCGAAGATCACCCGCGCCTATAACCTTCCGTCCAAGTACGTATTGCACACCGTAGGACCCATGGTCGGTCGGGAAGTCACCGACGAGAACAGGGCGGAGCTGCGCTCCTCGTACGTCTCCTGCCTCGATCTCGCGGAGGAGATGGGGCTTAAATCGATTGCCTTTTGCTGTATCTCGACGGGGGTCTTTAACTTTCCCCGTGCGGAGGCGGCGGAGATCGCAACGGGCACGGTGCTCAACTGGAAGCTGCGTCATCCGCAGAGCAAGATGAAAATTATCTTCAATACCTTCCTGAAAGAGGATACGGAAATCTATCAAAACATCTTAAAAATGATGTAAACGCATCACTTTGCGTTTGATGTGCCGCTGAAAGTGGTATATATACATTGTAAAATCAAATTTTGTTCGGAGGCTCATGATGACAAACTTACTTTTACTTGAAACGGGCGCACTCGTCGGGATCATCGTCGGCTGCGTGGCGGCGGTTTTGCTGATACTGCTCATCGTCTATATCAGCCTTTACAACAAGCTGCAACGGCTGAAAAATCTCACCGAAGAGGGCTGGGCGACCATCGACGTACAGCTGAAAAAGCGGTACGACCTCATCCCCAATCTCGTAGAGACGGTGAAGGGCTATGTAAAGCACGAGAGCGAGACGCTTGAAAAGGTCATCAGTGCGCGGAATGCCGCGATGACGGCGACGGGCGAGGCAAAGCTGGCGGCGGAGAACACCTTGACGGGCACGCTCAAATCGCTGTTTGCGTTGCAGGAGGCGTATCCGCAGCTCAAAGCGAATGCCAACTTTATCGATCTGCAAAATCAGCTTTCGGGAATTGAAACGGAGCTTGCCTCCGCGCGCCGCTACTACAATGCGACCGTGAAGGAACTGAATACGAAGATCGACGTGTTCCCGTCCAACCTGGTTGCGCGGAGAATGCGGCTGGAAAAGCGTACGTATTTCGAGCTCGACAGTGCGGCAGAGCGCGTCGCGCCCTCCGTCAAATTCTAACAGGAACTGCAACGATTATGAAGATGAAATTGAGTGGAAAGAGGATCGTTTTGCCGATTTTGGCGCTGATCCTTGCGCTCATGATCTGGGCGGGATTTTTCCCGCCCGTTTCCGTATCTGCAAGCGCGGACGATTACCGCTATGAAATAACAGCCTTTACGGTAGAGATGGACGTGCATGAAGATCGCACGATCGACGTAAAAGAGGTGATCACGGCGGAGTTTTCAGGCTATGATTCCCGCGGAATTATTCGGGATTTCCCGCTCGGCGAAGGGGTCACCTATTCGGATATCAATGCAACCTGCGATCATCCCGACTTCGACCCATACTTCAAGTCGGACGATTTCGGGTTTATGTCGCTGTATTTGCGCGGGGACAGTCTTACCCGCGGGCAGACGCGCACGTATACGATCACGTATCAAATGGCTACTCCCGCAAACATGGACGTGGGGTATATTCCGCTCGATGTCATCGGCTACGGCTGGCAGGCAAATCTCAACAACGTGACTGTTGTTATCAATGCGCCGAACGGATTAAATTCCTATCGGGTCTATTCGGGCGGGTACGGAACGGAAAACAACAATTATGTGCAGCATTCCCGTACAGGCAATACAGTGACGCTTCGTGCCACTTTGCTGCCGCGGCGGTTTTCGGACGTGGAAGGAAACTATGTTGCGGCGGGAATTACGCTGTATCTCGTCTTTGACGACGGAGTGCTCGCGCCGCGCGTGAACGTGCCGCTCATTATTGCGCTCTGCATTGGCGCAGGGCTGATTGCGATTGCCGTCATCTTAAAGCTTTTTGTGTTCCGTCAGCCGGAGATGGTCACGCCCGTCAATCTCTCCGCACCCGAGGAGAGCGATCCGCTCAAAATGGGTATTCTCATCGATAACAGTGTTGATGCGGAGGACTTGGGCGCGCTCGTCTTTTGGTTTGCCTCGGAGGGGTATGTCAACATCGATCTTTCGGAGGACGAGAAGGATCCGCGTATCTCTATGACGGGCAGGATGCTCCCGATGAATGCTCCGAAGTATCTGAAATTATTCTTTGAAGGGCTGTTCGATCAGCGGGAGTCGGTGCGTGTATCCGAACTGAAAAATAAATTTTATAAGACGGCGGACGCAGTGAAAGCGGATGCAAAGGCGACGGTTGCGGCGCGCTGCGAGTTCTACCAAAAGCGCAGCAAGAT
>CAMWQK010000147.1 GCA_947176445.1 uncultured Clostridia bacterium
AAAGCAAGTACAAGACTATTATATCATAGATTTTCAAAAAGTTGCAAAAAATTTCTATAAATTGATTATATCGCCGAAATCAGCGACAGCGCAAAGTCCAGCCCGAGCGCGAGCGTGAACACGAGATTGACGAAAACGAGCAGCCCCGTCGGCAGACGGCGGAAGATCCGTTCGAGCGGCGTCCACAAAAACGTCATAGCGAGGAGAATGAGCCCGCCCCAGGCGACGCTCATTTGCAGGCAGATATAGCCGCCGTACTCGTGCGGATACCCCCGATACGACCAGAGCCTGATCCCGAGCAACTGATGAAAGGTCACGCCGACGAGCAGCTCCGCCGCCGTTGCAATCAACGAAGCGAGAAGAGCATACAGAGCGACGTGCAAAATATTTGCGGGATACCCGCTTTCCTCTTTGAGCGGCGTGCCGAGCAGCGCGCGGACGAGGAGAAGCGGCGCGCCGTAGATCGTACAGAACGGGAGCGTGAGAAACCCCCTGTCCGCATTCACGCCGTATGAAACGTAGAAGTACGCCTTCTCCATGCACCAGCCGAGGAAGGAGATGAGAAAGAATAAGAGCCCGCACGCGAGCAGGCTTTTCAGTCGCTCCGAACGGTGCACCGATTTTGTTTTCATGCGAGCAGTTTGCGCCATTCCCGCCTTTGTCATTCCTCTTCGCAAATAAAAAAACCTCCGCACTTGCGGAGGTTTTTTATTATGCAGCGCTACCATGTACGCGTTTGCGACGCCAACGCCTATGTTTTTGCCTTTCCTGTCCTGCATGACGGATGATCACGTAGTACACGACGATGAGGAAGAGCGCAGCGGCGACCCATGCCGCGGCGTTGGTGAAGCACATGCCCGTGAACTCCCACAGCTTTACGAACACGAACGCGGTCAGAAACCGCCCGCCGAGCTCGAGCACGCCCGCGACCATTGTGATAGCGCTCCTACCCATGCCCTGCAATACGTTGCGGTAAAGGTGGATCGCGCCGAGGAAGAGATAGAAGCTGCTCTGAATGAGCAGGAACTGTTTGCCGTAGCCGAGAACATCGTCGAAGCCGAACACGGCATCCGTGTTCTTCTCCGAGTTGATGAACAGCCGCATGAGCGGCGAAGCGAGCAGGGTACAGAACGCAAATCCGACGACGGCGCAGACGAGGGTATACACGATCCCGACGCGCACGCCCTGTTTGACGCGGTCGATCCGCCCCGCGCCCATGTTCTGCCCCGTGTAGGTGGCAAGCGCAGTGCCGAGCGAGGCAAACGAAAGCGCGGCGAACGCGTCGATCTTGGACGCTGCGGTAAAGGCAGTGACCGCGCCGGGGTAGCCCTCGTTCAGCCCGTTGATCGCCGTCTGCTGAACCATGCACCCGACGGCGGTGATAGAGAACTGCAACGCCATGGGAAGCCCCACCGAGATGTGACCGAAAATGAGCTTCCAGTCGAGCGCGAAATCGCGCTTTGTGACGCGGAGCTCGGGGTATCTTTTGAGCATATAGATAAGGCAAGCCCCGCCCGAAAGCAGCTGCGAGAGCACGGTAGCAAGCCCCGCGCCGTAGTAGTGCATTTTGCAGCCGACGATGAATGCGAAGTCCAGCCCGATGTTGAGGACCGATGCGAGAATGAGGAAGTAGAGCGGCGTGCGGCTATCCCCCACTGCGCGCAGAATGCCCGCCGCCATATTGTAGAGCGTAAGCGCGCCGATCCCGCCGAACACGGTGAGAAGATATGCGTATGCGTAGTCGAAGTACTCCGCGGGCGTATTCAGAAGGCGAAGCAGCGGCGCGGCAAGCGGCATCGCGATCGCGGTTATGACGACGGTGAGTGCGATACAGAGCACGTACGTTGCGGCAACGGCGCGGCGCACCCCTTCCCCGTCGTGCGCGCCGTAGCGCTGCGCAACGCGGACGGAAAATCCCGCGGTCAGTCCGTTGACAAAGCCGAGCACCAGAAAGGTGATCGCCCCCGTCAACCCTACGCCCGTAAACGCCGCCGCGTTGACGGTATTGCCGACGATGATCGTATCGACCATGCTGTAAAGTTGCTGAAAGACGCACCCGATAAAGACGGGAATGGAGAAAAATAAAATCAGCTTAAAAGGATTACCCTCGGTCAGATCCTTCATCATACACCTGTCACAAAAAATTCAGTGAGATAATTATATTCTTTCACTTGAAAAAAGCAACGAATTCGCGTGCCGTTTTGCAAAATAATTTTAACTTTTTTTATGGATTTCACCCGATTTGAAAAAAGGCATTGACAGACGGGGAAAAATATGGTAAAATAATGGAAATGCTAATAAGCGAGGTAAAATCATGATCACATATTCTTTGAAAGCACTCACTGCGGACGAGCTTTCCTTTAAAGTCAATCCCGTGAAAGCCACTCCCGACACCAAGTTCGAAATCAAGCCCTTCTTCTCCCGTCAGATCCGTCAGGCAAACGAAAATCCCGAGATCAACGTCGTAATGCTCGAATGTAAGATCGAATCCACCGAAGAGTCCCCCAAGCCCTTCAACATCACCGCGCGCCTCATCGGCGTGTTCGAGGTGAAGGACATGAATACGGATGAAGACAGACGCATCTTCGCCGTCAACGCAACGGAGACGATGTTCCCCTACCTGCGTTCGGCGATCACCAACCTCACGGCAGACGCGCTCATCAATCCTCTGACGCTTCCCGTCGTATCCGGTTCGACACTCTTCCCCGAAGACAGCGGTGCAAAACAGTATACGCTGAACTTCGATCCGAAGGTTCTTAACTGAGAAACAATCATATAAAAAGCCCCGTGCGCAGTAAGCGCATGGGGCTTTTAATCTTCTATGCCGAGTAAATATCCTGCCGACGCTCCAAATACCTGACACAATTTTGCAATCATCTCGATACTTGGCTGTAACTCTTCCCGCTCATACTTTCCGACAGTGCTCTGTGTCGTTGAAAGTAGACTCGCAAGATGTGCTTGCGTCATTCCTTTTTCTTCCCTTAACTCCTTAATTCTTTGCCCGTACATATCCACCTCGAATAATATTTTAGTCTAAAATGGAATATTTTACTTGACAAAGTCTATTTTGGACTTTATAATAAAGATAAGGGGATAAGATATGTATACAAGAAAAACTTGTTTAAGCTGTAAATATTTTACTTTGCATTATGCCTTGCATGCGGACGGCACATTTCGCGTCGTCGACGATTGCGGACAATGCACAATAAAAAATCCACCCCGCCGCGAGATAAACTCTTTCCCGCGCAATGCTTGTCCGGAATACGAAGTTTTACCGGAAAAGAGAGACGAACGTGAAGTGAAAATCTCAAAACAATTATCTGACGTATCCGACTTGCTTCAAGAAATTAAATTACTCATAGTATTGAATAAATAAAGAAACCCCCGTGAGCAGTATGCGCACGGGGGTTTCTGTGCTTATTTTAAT
>CAMWQK010000148.1 GCA_947176445.1 uncultured Clostridia bacterium
ACCTCGAAGGGGACTATGAATTTTCTTTCACGGTGCGTCCCGAACAGGTGAAAGTGGGCGACAGCCTCGGAAAGTTCCAAGTCGAGGGCGGATACATTTCGTCCGTCAAGCGGCTGAAAGAGGGCGTGATCGTGCGTATTGCAAACAGAACGGAGCAGAAAAAGACGGTCACTTGCAGCGGCGCATGCGCGCAGGAGATCGACAACTACGAGCGGCTGTGCGGCGCACCGATGAAAGCGCCGTTTACGCTCGAGCTTGCCCCCTACGAGATGAAGAGCCTCTTTATCAAGGAACTGTAAGCAATGGAACTCAAAAATATCACGGGCGTATTCCTCGGCGACAGTATCACCGAGGGCTGGGGTGCGGAGCGATATGAGGATACGTACTTCAACCGGCTTGCAAAGCAAACGGGTATGCGGGCGTTGGGATACGGTGTGGGCGGCACGCGCATTGCGCGCGGCGGAGATGAGCGAGACGGGCGGCGGGATTTTTTATACCGCTGTGAGCGGATGGAGCGGAATGCCGATCTCGTCGTCGTGCTCGGTGGATCGAATGATTTCGGCTTTCGCTCGCCGATAGAGGGAGAGGGCGAGTTTGCGTTTTCGGGCGCATGTCGTCTGCTCTTTGAAAAAATCAAGCGATTATATCCGAATGCGAAACTCGTCGTCATGTTGCCCCTTCACCGCATCGATTGCATCGTGTCGCGGGAGAACACGGAAGGGGAAGCGCAGCTTCCGCTCTCTCGGTACGTGGAGACGCTTCAAAAAATCGCCGAGGAATATTCGCTTCCCATCGTCAACCTGTACGACGAAGTGGATATCTTAAAGACGGAGGAGGGTCGCATGATCTATTGCCCCGACGGATTGCACCCGAATGCCGCAGGGCATGCACTCATCGCCGAGCGGCTCTTGCAGGTATTAAGAAAATTGTAGAGAATGAAAAGAGACCCTTCCGCGCGGAAGGGTTCTTTTTATATATTCACAATACAATTCCCGCAAAAAACAGACGGGTCGACAAAAAAGGAACATATTTGCACGCGGGCGACTATTATACTATACATAACACGCGGGAGGTGCGGGTATGGCATACGAAAAGAGACTGTGCGTATTAAAACAGGTCAAGCGCGGGTTTTCCGCCGACGGGAAGATGCTCTCGGGCGCGGTGCACGCGGAGCGCATGGGGGACGATCTCACGCTGACAGTGCGCATGCTCGATATCGCGCCCGTGCGCGAAGGACGCTACGCCGTTGCCGTATGGGTGGCGGGGCGCGTCTTCTGTCACGACCTCACGCCCAAGAACGCCTTTCACATCGGGGGCGTTCCCACCCTCAAAGACGGATTCTCCGCGCTCATCTGTTTTATCAAGGGGGAAGTCGAGCCCGTCGCCTACGGCGCATGCGGGAGTGCGCCCGTGGACTACGCGCCGCTCTTGAAGGCGTTCGGCGAGCGCGAGAAGTCGGAAAAGGGCAAACGGCGCAACATGACCGAAACGCCCGAGCCGGCACCGCTCCCCGAACCCCTGCGCGAAGAAAATGCTTATAACGACGAGGCGATTGCCAATGCAGACTACTATCAGGAACAAAACCAACCTTATGCGCATGCAGACGCTCAAACTGCAAATCACCCGCAAGCAGGCAAAGCGGAGAATGGGGCTGACGCTGCTAAGGATGAGGAAGTTATCCACCCGTTCCGCCTCGCGCGCGGAACGGCATACTACAACCAGATCCGAGAGAAACTCGACCGCGTATTCGAGAAATATCCGCGCGACGTGAGACTGAAAAGCATCTTTCCGCAGTCGGACTGGGTGCGGGCGGAGGGCATGCTCGTCGGGATCGTATACGAAGAGGGGCGCCCGCGCTTTCTGTGCGTCGCCGTCGAATCGACGGGCGAGCCGCCCAAGGAGATTTTGGAGGAGTGCGTATTCGTGCCCCGCTCGCACTACACCCGCGACGAGGGTTTTTACGTCGTCTTTCAGGACGCAGACACGGGCGAGACGGTAAAGACGTATCGCGCGTGAGCATACACTGTTTTTATCATCGCTCTTTCGCAGATCTCCTGCGGAAGGGCTGTTTTTTCGTGAAAAGGAAAATGATGATCGAACATGAAAAATTTTCCGCTCCGTCTGTTTACAAGAAGCGGGTTTTGTGGTATAATAAACTCGGATAAAATCGGGACTTTACGGAAGATATTTATCTGTGAAAAGCGAAACCAAATTTTTCGGAGGTTATACATGTTAAAAAACGCACTTACCGACAACAAGAAGGTACTTGATTTCGTCAAGGAGAGCGCAGAACTCGCTCAGCCGGACGAGATCGTGTGGATCGACGGCAGCGAGGCTCAGCTCGCGAAGTTGCGCGAAGAGGCTTGCAAGACGGGCGAGATGATCAAGCTCAATCAGGAGAAGCTCCCCGGCTGCTACTATCACCGCACGGCGGAGAACGACGTTGCACGCGTAGAGGCGCGCACGTTCATCTGCTGCAAGAACAAGGAAGACGCAGGTCCCATCAACTACTGGATGGATCCTAAGGAGGCGTACGCACTCTGCAAGAACATCGCAAAGGGCAAGATGAAGGGCAGAACGATGTACGTCATTCCCTATTCGATGGGCGTTGTCGGTTCGTCCTTCTCCAAGATCGGTATCGAGGTGACCGACTCCATCTACGTCGTTCTCAATATGGCGATCATGACGCGCGTCGGGCTCGATTGCTACAAGGCGCTCGGCAAGGACGGCGACTTCATCAAGGGCTTCCACTGCAAGTGCGACGTCGATCCCGAGAAGCGCTACATTATGCACTTCCCCGAGGATAACACCATCATCTCCGTCAACTCCGCTTACGGCGGCAACGTGCTGCTCGGCAAAAAGTGCTTTGCGCTCCGCATTGCGTCATACCTCGGCAAGAACGAGGGCTGGATGGCAGAGCACATGCTCATTTTGGGCGTTACCTATCCGAACGGCGAGAAGAAATACGTTGCGGCGGCATTCCCGTCCGCATGCGGCAAGACCAACCTCGCAATGCTCATTCCGCCTAAGCACTACCTCGATATGGGTTACAAAGTAGAGTGCGTCGGCGACGATATCGCATGGATCCGCGTCGGCAAGGACGGACGGCTCTGGGCGGTCAACCCCGAGAACGGCTTCTTCGGTGTTGCCCCCGGCACGAACATGAAGAGCAACCCCAACGCGCTTCTCGCAACGCAGAAGAACACCATCTTCACCAACGTTGCCATCAACCCCGAAGACAATACCGTGTGGTGGGAGGGGCTTAGTAAGCCCGCACCCGAGCACCTCATCGACTGGCTCGGCAACGAGTGGACGCCCGAGAGCGGCGTGAAGGCGGCGCATCCCAACTCGAGATTTACCGCTCCCGCAGTCGGCTGCCCGTGCCTCTCGCCCGAGTTCAACTCCAAAG
>CAMWQK010000149.1 GCA_947176445.1 uncultured Clostridia bacterium
TTTTCACGAACACCACGGCAAACGACATCTTGAGTAGTCTCGTGGGCTCGGAGATGTGTATAAGCTACAGGTGCAGGAAGAGGCGCTTCGCCGCGCCGAGAACGACGGCATTATCTTCATCGACGAGATCGATAAGATCGCGGGCAAGAACAATACCTCGGGCGCGGACGTTTCGCGTGAGGGCGTGCAGAGAGACATTCTGCCCATCGTCGAGGGAAGCACGGTGATGACCAAGTACGGTCCCGTCAAGACGGACTACATGCTCTTCATTGCGGCGGGCGCGTTCCACGTTGCGCGGGTAGAGGATCTCATTCCCGAGCTTCAGGGGCGTTTCCCCGTCTCGGTGGAGCTTTCCAGCCTCACCAAAGAGGACTTTGTGAATATTCTTACGAACACGGAGCATTCGCTTACGCAGCAATACGCCGTACTTCTCGCGGTGGATAACATCGATTTGAAGTTCACGCCCGACGCGATCGAGGCGATTGCGGAGATCTCCGAGGAGATCAATCTGACGAGCGAGGACATCGGCGCGCGCAGACTGCACACGGTGATGGAGTATCTGCTCGAAGACATCAGCTTCAACGCGGGCGGCGACTATCCCCTCGTTGCAGTAGAAATCAACCGTGCGTACGTTGAAGAACACCTCAGCAAGATTACCAAGGATCGGGATTTGA
The DNA here is from genome assembly GCA_947176445.1 of uncultured Clostridia bacterium. Taxonomy (GTDB): domain Bacteria; phylum Bacillota; class Clostridia; order Christensenellales; family Borkfalkiaceae; genus Gallimonas. The sequence continues at coordinate 675 of CAMWQK010000149.1, forward strand.
AGAAATACGTATTATAAGATTTTCGCCATTCTCAAATTACGGTGCAAGGAAAATCACACTTTTCTCTGCGGCGCAAGGTAGTCGCCGCCTCGGTCACGCTCCGCGGGTATTATATCCCGCTTCGCTCAGTTCGACTTGCGCCGACAGCACACCGTGCTGCTCGGCAGAACGCAAGTCTCACCGCAGCACGCCTCAATTTGCGCAACCCTTTGCGCTTGTTGTTAGTTGTTGAAGAATGACAACAACTCAAACGCCGCAGAAAAGTAACTTTCCTCGAACGATTTATTTTCGTCGCTTTGAAAACAAATCGTTCGAAACAAGGAGTTTTTATGATCAATATTCCCAAAGGAACAAAGGACGTATTGCCGAGCGAGGTGTATCTGTGGCAGCACGTCGAAAAGACGGCGCGGGAGACGGCGGCAGGCTTCGGCTTCCGTGAGATCCGTACGCCCGTTTTCGAACACACCGAGCTATTTCTTCGCGGCGTGGGCGATACGACGGATATCGTCAATAAGGAAATGTATACCTTTCTCGATAAGGGCGGCAGATCAATTACGCTCCGTCCCGAGGGAACGGCGGGTGTTGCGCGCGCCTTTCTCGAAGGCGGGCTTGCGGGCGGCGTGCTCCCTGCAAAAATGTATTACCTCATTTCCGCGTTCCGTTATGAACGTCCGCAGGCGGGGCGGCTGAGAGAATTTCACCAGTTCGGTGCGGAGCTCTACGGCTCTGCAAGTCCGTATGCCGACGCGGAGACCATCGCGCTTGCCGACACCTTCCTCAAAAATCTCGGCTTGAAGGCGGTCACGTTAAAGCTCAATTCCATCGGCTGCAAGCACTGCCGTACGGAGTATCACAAGGCTCTTAAAGAATATTTCGCGCCGCACCTTCATGAAATGTGCGAGGATTGCAGGGCGCGCTACGAGAAAAATCCCATGCGCATGATCGACTGCAAAGAGGAACGTTGCAAGGTATATACCGCACACGCCCCCAGAATGCTCGATTATCTGTGCAACGACTGCAAGGCACACTTCGAGACGGTAAGGGAGCTTCTCGACGAGGCGAAGATCGCATATACGATCGATCCTTCCATCGTGCGCGGGCTGGACTATTACAGCCGCACCGTATTCGAGTTTGCATCCGCGGCTGCGGGCGCGCAGGGCACGGTGCTCGGCGGAGGCAGATACGATACTCTGCTCGAACAGATGGGCGAAAAACCCATTCCCGCCGTCGGTTTCGCGGTGGGGATCGAACGGCTTCTCATGGTCATTGCTGCGGAGAACGCGCCCGTTCCCAATGAGGAGCGTCCCGCGGTGTATCTTCTCGGCATGGACGCGCAGTCGCGCAAAAAGGCGTACCTGCTCGCGACGCAGCTCCGCACAGAGAATATCTCCTGCGAGGTCGATCTGATGGAGCGCTCCGTCAAGGCGCAGTTCAAGTATGCCGACAAGCTGGGCGCGCGCTTTACCGTCGTCATCGGTGAGAGCGAATGCGCAGCGGGCGCGGCGGAAGTGAAGGATATGAAAAATTCCTCTTCCGAGCGCGTAGAATTTGCCCGCCTTGCACAATATATTAAAGAGAGGCTTTAAGGAGAACAATACATGTCGAAGAACGTAACGGAAATCAGCGGAAAAGAGTTGAAGGAAAAGATCGCGGCGGGCGGAAAGATCGTGTGCGATTTCTGGGCGAGCTGGTGCGGACCGTGCCGCATGCTCGCACCCGTGATGGACAGCGTCGCGGGGGAGATGAACGGGCGCGCGGAGTTCGTCAAGGTCAACATCGATGAAAATCCCGAGATCGCAATCGAGTACGGCATCATGTCCATTCCCGACGTGCTTGTTTTCGAAGGGGGAGCGGTAAAGGCGCACAATCTGGGATTTGTTCCCGAGAGCAGCATGCGAGCGTTCCTCGAAGAGAATATTTGAGAGAAAAAAGAGCCAAGCTATGTTTGCTTGGTTTCTTTGTTTTTATCGATTTCGCAACGTGGAAACGGGAAAAGACGCTAAGAAAATGCAAAAATCGTAGAAAAATTGTGAAATCGGTCATATTAATGTGGATTGTTTCACAAAAAAATATTGACAAGAGCGAGAAAAGATGATAAAATCAAGACTGTATCGGTATATATATGATTACGGGTATCAATGGGGATATCATTTTTTCGCTATATTTAATTAGGAAAAGAATGAGAAAAAATATGTTTAGTCGACAGAATGCCCCGCTCCACGGACGGTTCCGTGCGAGAAGAAAAATAAAGCAAAAGAGGTTATTGACGATTATGAGGAGGTCTGCGTGATGAGTTCAACGTTATCCGCTAGTTTAACTTTATCCGTTCTTGCATTCTTCACCGTGCCCTTCCTTGGGCTTTCTAACAACATCTGGACGATTATCGCGTGCAGTACGGGCGGTTTGGCTCTTTTTACCTTCTTGGGAATGTTGATCGCGAAGTCCAAGGCGAAGAAGGCTGCAAAGTTAGCGAAGAAACTCTCTTCCGACCCCGAGCTCAAGTACGCGCTGGAAGCGAAGAAACGGGCTGCGGAAGAAAAGGCGAAGAGAGATGCGGAGCTCGCTGCGGCGAAAGCGTCCGAACGAGAGGAAGAAGAGGAAGATTCGCGCAAAAAGCGCAAAAAGAAGCGTCGCGGTGACGACGATGACGACGATGATGACGACAACCGCAGAAGAAACGGCGGTGGCGGTACGATCATTCTC
>CAMWQK010000150.1 GCA_947176445.1 uncultured Clostridia bacterium
AAGGTACACTGAAACCGTACCAAAAAACTGATAAGGGAGATTTTTATGAAGAAGAGAAAGTATTGGCTGCTCGGCACGATCGTCATGGCAATCGTGATGGTGCTGGCATTTTTCGGCTGTTCCGAGGCGGAAGTTTCGTCTACGCTGACGATTTACAGCGACCTGAGCGGAACGAAGACAGTCGTCGTCCGCGTGTACGGAGACGAAGAGACGCTCGGCGGGCGCGATTATACCGCCGGCAATAACACGGCGTTCATGCTCACGCAGGGGGACGAGCTCGCCGAAAAGCTCGAAGAGTTCTGTAAGCTCGACGGCGTAAAATTCAGCGTGGTCTCCGGCAAGACGAAGAAGGATTCCACGTATATCACCATGACGTTCGATTTCGAGAATATCGCCGACTACAACCAGAAGGCAAAGACGATCGCGGGCAAGTACAGCGAGGGCTGGATCGACGCCACGCTGACGCAGTCGGGCGAGCAGGTGACCGTGCGCGAGGCGGCTTCCAACCTGCCGCTGCTCTATCTGGATATGCTCGAACAGTATTTCAACGACTTCGATTGCTATCCCGTCTATGAGTACGGTCCGAATACGCAGAGCCAGATCATTCCCAACGGCATTCAGTTCCAGGGGGACGACATGTATTCGTTCACCTGGTGGGTCGTGCCCACCTCGGCGGAGATCGTCGTCGGCACGCAGCACGAAAAGGGTACGTATTTCAAGCCCGAAGAAGACTATGAATACCGCGCCGATCTGAGCGGGGAATACACCGAGGTTTCGGGCGTTCCCACCGCCCGTCCGACGGTTTCGTCGATCGCGCTTAAAGACGGCGCAAAGACGCAGTATAAAACATCCGAGGCGTTCGCAGGCGCGACGCTCGTCGTCACCTATTCCGATTCTTCGACGGTGGAGATCCCCGTCACGGGCAGCATGCTCTCGGGCTTCGATACTTCCTCGGCGGGCACCAAGACGGTGACGATCACGTATGAGGGCAAGACGGCGCAGTTACAGATCACGGTGACCGAGCCTGCGACGCAGAACCCGCCTCCGAGCGGCGATCAGAACGGTGATCAGAGCGGCGATACGCCCGCACCTACGGAGCCCGAAGAGGGGATGCCCATCTGGGGATACATTCTCATCGCGCTCGGCTGCGTACTCGCGGTGGGAGCGGTGACGGCAGTCATCATGTGGAGAAAGAAGAAATGAGAAAGAAGAGTTTACGTGCGGCGGCAACGTGCGTCGCAGCCTGCGCTCTGCTTGGCGCGGGACTTACGTTTACGGGCTGCGGCGAGCAGGAGCCTACGCCCGAACCTACCCCGAAGGAGGTTACGCTCACCGTCGACCGTTCTGTAAAGTATGAGATGGACAAGCCCTATCAGGGCGCCTGGTATACGATGTTCGTCTATTCGTTTGCCGATTCCGACGGCGACGGGATCGGGGATATTCCCGGACTGATTGAGAAGCTCGACTATCTCAATGACGGCGATCCCACCACGACGGACGACCTCGGCATCACGGGCATGTGGTTGCTGCCCATCATGCCGGCGAGCACCTTCCACAAGTACGACATCGAGGACTACTACGCGATCGATCCGCAGTACGGGACGATGGAGGACTTCGATCGGCTCATCGAGGAGTGCGACAAGCGCGGGATCTCCGTCATCATCGACCTCGTGCTCAACTGTACTTCCAACAAGAACCCGTGGTTTTTGGACGCGGTGCACAATCCCGACAGTCCCTATCGCGAGTACTACCGTTTTTATAACGACATCGAGAACAAAGAGGACGTCAATCTCGACGCCGCCGTGCTCGGCTACGAGAGCTGGAGCAGATACGATAAGGACGGCAATCCCTACGACAAGGACAGCGATATTCCCGATACCGAGATCGCGGCGAGCCTGTATGCGGGGTACATGCCCGATCTCAACTACGACAACGAGTCCACGCGCAACGAGATCAAGAAGGTTGCCAAGTTCTGGCTGGACAAGGGCTGTGCGGGTTTCCGTCTCGACTCCGCCCCGCACATCTATTCCAAGGCGGAAATTCCGCTGTCGTCCACCAAGACGGTGGAGGAGTACAACTACGAGTTCTGGACGGAGTTCTTCGACTACTGCAAGACGATCAACCCCGATACCTATCTCGTGGGCGAGGTGCTCACGGGCAACGTCGATCAGCGCGCGGAGTACATGCGCTCGATGAAGTCGGACTTCGACTTCGGGCTCATCTACTCGCTCCGCGACGAGATCAAGCATCCGCAGTCGGACAACATGCTCGGGCTCAAACTCACCGCCGACTATAACAAGTACCGGAAGGTGACGAACGATAACTACATCAACGCGCCCTTCCAGACGGACGCCGACGTCAACCGCATGGCGGGCGTGTTCGACAACGACCCGCGGAAGATCAAGCTCGCGCAGATGTTCTCGCTCACGCTCGAAGGCTTACCGTTCATGTACTACGGCGACGAGATCGGCATGCTGGGCAACAAGAACAGCGGCGAGATCTTCAAGCTCTCCTTCCCGTGGGCGAAGGACGATCCGTTGCAGACGACCCGCCTGAACTACTGGAACATCTACGGAAAGAAGGCGGATAAGAGCGACTACACCCAGCCGTTCGAGGAGCAGAACACCGATCCGAACTCCGTTCTCTCGGCGATCCGCACGCTCATTCATATCCGCTGCGAGAACGAAGCGCTCTTCAAGGGCAGGTACCAGAGCTTTACGGCGGCGAGCAATATCGTCTCCTATAAGATGGTCTCCGATCATCAGGAAGCGGTGATGCTGCACAACATGCGCGACGAGACGGTGACGTTCAACTTTGACGTTGCGGGATACAAGCTGCTGTATATGACCTATCACGGCGAACTCAAAATCGTGGACGGCGTGATCACGCTCGACCCGTACGAGAGCATCATCCTCGCAAAAGAGTTATAATCAATCGGTTATCAAATCAAAACGGACGGTAAAAAGCCGTCCGTTTTTTGTTTGCGGAAGGGGGAATTTATGGAAAAATTTATGCGTTTTATGCGTGTAAATATTTGACAAAGTGTTTACAATTTGATAAAATGTCGTTTGCTGATAAATGGGCGCGTCTTTTTTTGCGCCAAAAATGCGGTAAAACAGCTTCTTAAAATTACCGATGAGGTGATTTCGAGGATATTCCGAAATAATATAAGGAGGTAAAAAATGCCCACCATCAACCAGCTCATTAAGAAAGGCAGAGAGCTTCAGAAGGACAAGTCCAAGAGCCCCATTCTTGACCGTTGCCCCCAGAAGCGCGGCGTATGCCTTTCGGTAACGACGACGTCTCCCAAGAAGCCCAACTCGGCGCTTCGTAAAATCGCGAGAGTTCGCCTTACCAACAAGCAGGAAGGTAC
>CAMWQK010000151.1 GCA_947176445.1 uncultured Clostridia bacterium
CCGCTTGAAGGTAGGCGGTTTTTTTTGGTATAATATGGGTGTCGCTTCCTTTGAACTTCGCAATACGGCTTCGTGCTCGTTCATAGAAACCGACAAACGAAAACGCATTAAAAGGGGTTTTATCTCATGAGTGTTTTGATTTTTGATTCCAACGGAGAGCTTTGGTACACGCGCGCCGAGGAGCTGGGGCTCGAATACATCTCCATGCCCTACTACGTGGCGGGCGAAGAATACTACTACGATCTCGGCAAGGAGACGGATTTCAAGAAGTTCTACGAGCTCGTACGCGGCGGGGAAGTTCCCAAGACGCAGGCGCTCAATCCCGAGGACTATAAGCGGATTTTGTCCAAGTATTTCGAAAAGGGCGAGGATATCCTGTACGTGAGCTTCTCCCATGCGATGAGCGGTACGTTCCAGTCGCTCGAGCTCGCGCTGAAAGAGCTCAAAGCGACCTATCCCGAGCGCAAGTGCACGGTGTTTAATACGAACAGCGTCTGCCTCGGTGCGGGCATTCAGGCGGAGCAGGCGGCGATCCTCAAACAGGCGGGGAAGTCCGATGAAGAAATTCTTGCCTTCTTAAACGAGTTTACAAACCGCGTCGCCATGTATTTCGTCGTAGACGATCTGATGCACTTAAAGCGCGGCGGGCGGTGTTCGGGACTTGCCGCCGTGGCGGGAACGCTCTTGAATCTCAAACCCATGCTCACTGTAAACGGTGAGGGCGGACTCTCCGTCATCACCAAGCTCGGCGGAAGAAAGAAGGCGATCTCGACGCTTGCAAACAAGGTCATCGAGGAGCTCGTAGACGAAGAGAAATACAGCGTGTACGTCGTGGACGCCGACTGCAAGGAAGAGGGGGATAAGATCCGCGATCTCATTCTCGCAAGCCGTCCGAACGCGCACATTGTGCGGCAGATCGTGGGACCGGTCATCGGTTCGCACTGCGGACCGGGGACGCTCGGCGTCATATTCGTCGCAAAGCAGCGACCTATCCCGCTCAAAAAATAAATCCGTTTTTTACTCCCGCGTTTGACAATGACGCGGGAGTTTGCTATAATAGAGGCGCTATGGAAAATAAAGGAAAATTCATCGTCTTTGAGGGGATCGACGGCAGCGGAAAGAGCTCGCAGATGCGCATGCTCGGCGCGTATTTGGAGGAGAGAGGGGTTGCCTGTCACCTCACGTGCGAGCCCACCTCGTCGCTCTTCGGAAAGCTGCTTCGCTCCTGCCTCACGGGCGAGCTGGACACCGACGAGCAGACGATCGCCGCCATGTTTGCCGCCGACCGTCTCAATCATATTCACGAGAAAGAAACGGGAATTTTAAGCCGACTTGCCGCGGGCGAGAGCGTGCTCTGCGACAGGTTTTATTTCTCTTCTCTTGCATACAACGGGGGCATGGTCGAGGCGGAGTGGGTAAAACAGCTCAACACGCCCGCCATGAAGGCGTGCGAGCCCGACCTCGTCGTATTCATCGACATTTCGCCCGAGGACGCAATGAAGCGCGTATTAAAGCGCGGCGAGGCGGAGCGGTACGAGTCGGTGGAAAAGCTCACGAAGATCAGAGAGATGTACTTCAAGGCGTTCGAGCTTCTCCCGAAGGAAAAGCTCGCTGTGATTAAGAGCGAGCAGGAAAAGGCGGTAACGCAGCAGAATATCAGAAACGCGGTGGATCGCGTCTACGGGTTTTAATATGGAAAATTTTCTCGAAATCGGAATTATCGTCAAGCCGCAGGGCGTGCGGGGTGAGCTCAAAGTCAAGCCGTTTACCGATGCGGCGGAGGACTTTCTGGGCTTTAAGCGCGTCTTTTTGAAGGGCGAGGAATACCGCGTTCTCTCCTGCCGTACGGGAGCGGGGATCGTGTATTTAGGGCTTCGCGGCGTGCCCGATCGGAACGCAGCGGAACTTCTTCGCGGCGTGTCCGTATGCGTTCCGCGTGAGGAAATGCCCGAGACGGAGGAGGGCACCTACTACGTTGCCGACCTTCTCGAAGCGAGTATCGTTACGGAAGAGGGCGAAGCGCTCGGCACGCTTACCGATATTCGGCAGGCGGCGACGGACGTCTATACGCTGACTGCGGGGGATAAGGAAATACTGTTTCCCGTGGCGGACGGCGTGATCGTCTCCGTTGACGTAGAACAAAAAATAATCACCGTGAATAAAAAACGGTTTTACGAAGTCGCAGTGGTGTAAATAATCATGAAGATAACGATTTTAACCCTCTTTCCCGAGATGTTCACGCCACTGTATGGCAGCATCGTCGGGCGGGCAGTCAAGGAAAACAAACTGCAAATCGAAGTCGTCAATATCCGCGACTACACTGAGGACAAGCACTTAAAGTGCGACGATTATCCCTTCGGCGGCGGCGCGGGCATGGTGATGATGGCGCAGCCCATCGGCAGCGCGATCGAGGCGGTCGATCCCGAGCACAGGGCACGCCGCATCTATCTCTCGCCCAAGGGTAAGACCTTCCGTCAGGACATGGTATACGCGCTTGTCGAATGCGAGCATCTTGTGCTCCTCTGCGGGCACTACGAGGGCGTCGATCAGCGGGCGATCGATCTTTATATCGACGAGGAGATCTCCATCGGCGACTACGTTTTAACGGGGGGCGAGCTTCCCGCCATGGTCGTTGCCGACTGTGTTGCGCGGTACGTGGACGGGGTGCTCTCGCCCGAGTCGCTCGTGCAGGAGAGCTTTTCGGAGAACCTGCTCGAATATCCGCAATACACGCGCCCCGTGGAGTACAAGGGCTTGACCGTGCCCGAAGTGCTGCGTAGCGGCAACCATGCCGAGATCGACAAGTGGCGGCGCAATCAGGCGCTCAAAGAGACGCAAAAAAAGCGCCCCGATTTATTGAAGTAATGCCGAAAATCATTCTAAAATAATGGTGCAAGGAAAACCAAATAATGCCGAAAAGTGTTCTAAAATTATGGTGCAAGGAAAACCACGCTTTTCCGCAGCACGCCTCAATTTGCGCAAAACTTTGCGCTTGTTGTTCATTGTTGAAGAATGACAATGAGTTAAGCTCAGCATAAAAGATAATTTCCTCGATGAATTTGTTTTCGCCCTTTGAAAACAAATTCATCGAAACAAGGAGCATTTTGAAAGTTATTCAATGGTACCCCGGGCACATGGCGAAAGCCATGCGCATGATGGCGGAAAACTTAAAATTCTGCGATGCGGTGGTGTTCGTGCTCGATGCGCGCGCACCCGCTTCCACGTACAATCGCCGCCTCACCGAGCTGGCGGGGGACAAGCCCGTTCTATACGTTCTCAATAAGAGCGACCTTGCGGACGGAAAATCGGACGAGCTACTCGCCGCGATCAGGGCGAGCGGAAAGAACGCAATCAAGATCGACGCAA
>CAMWQK010000152.1 GCA_947176445.1 uncultured Clostridia bacterium
AAATTGGGGCGTGCTGCGGAAAAGTGTGATTTTCCTTGCACCATAATTTAGAGTGTTTTTGGTCGTGCATGGCGGAAATATAATTTTTTACGAATGTTTACTCTTTTGATACCGGTTGCGGCGGGGGTGGAAGCCTCCGTTAAGCGCCAACTGAAAAATTTAGGCTACGGCGACTGTCCTGCGATCGGCGGCAGAGTTCGCCTATCGGGCGATTGGAGCGATATCGCACGCCTCAACGTGTTTCTCCGTGCGGGCGAGCGCGTTCTCCTCTCCGTCGGGGAATTCCCCGCAAGATCGTTCGACGAGCTATTCGACGGTATCTCCTCCCTTCCGTGGGAGGAGTTTTTGACGCCTCATGCCAAGATCCTCATGGACGGGAAGAGCGTCAAGAGTACGCTTGCGGCAATCAAAGCGGCGGGCGGGGTAGCCAAAAAAGCCATTCTCAAACGCTTGCAGGAGAAGCTCCGCGTGAGTCGGTTCGACGAATCGGGCGAGCGCGCCATCGTCGGGCTCTCCATCGTGGAGGATATCGCGACCGTCACGCTCGATACCTCGGGCGACGGACTGCACAAGCGGGGATATAGGACGCTCTCTTACGACGCACCGCTTCGGGAGACGACCGCCGCGGCGATGATCGAAAGCTCCTTTTACCGCGCCGACAAGCCGTTTGCCGACCTCTTCTGCGGGAGCGGCACGTTGCCCATCGAGGCGGCGCTCTATGCGCTCAACATTGCTCCCGGAATCGATCGCGACTTCGATTTTACCCGCTGGAAGTGTTCGCCCGTCGTGCTCGACATTGCGCGGGAAGAGGCAAAGGACTTACAGCGGCGGGACGTTTCTCCCGTCATCTTCGCCTCCGATCTCAATCCGCAGGCGGTGAGCATGGCGCGGTACCACGCAAAGCGCGCGGGCGTGGAGAAGTGTATTCGTTTTTCCACGATGGATATGCGCGATTTTCAGAGCGAGCTTCCCTACGGCGTGCTCATCTCCAACCCGCCCTACGGCGAGCGGATCGGAAAGCGGGACGAACTGTTTGCGCTCTATCGGGATTTTTCGCGCGTCTGCTGGGCTCTTCCGAATTGGAGTACGTACTTCATCACCGCCTATGCGGGGGCGGAGCGGGCGTTCGGAAGACGGGCAGACAAGGTGCGGACGCTGTACAACGCCAACCTCGAATGCAGACTGTATTCATACTTCGGAAAAAAGCCGCCGCGGGAGAAAGATGATTTTCCTGTGAAATAACTAAAACATGTTGAAGAGCATTTGACAAGATTGAGTAAAAACGTATATAATAACGGTGTAGTGTTTAGTATTGAAACAAAGAGAAAGGGTGTAGAGCGTATTATATTTCCGCGCTTTATGCAGGAGGTGTTGTTATGGAAATCAATCCCCACGTGATTAAGCTGTTGCAGACGATCAAAGAGATGGAAAATCTCGAATTTTTCAGCGAGAACGACGTGCTGAGCAAGACGGAATTCCGCCTTTTGCAGGAAGTCATCGTCGAGGGCGAGAAGGGGAACATGCTCATCTCCGCGGAGCTTGCGCGGCGGCTTCGGATCACGCGTTCGGCGGTCTCGCAGATCGTGTGCAAACTCGAAGCGCGCGGGATCGTAAAGCGCATTCCCGACGAGGTCGATCGGAAGATCGCCTACGTGCAGCTGACGGACGAGACGCTTGCGCTCTTCAATCAGCAGCTCGTGCGCGTCAATAAATTCATGGAGCGCGTCGTCAAGGAGTACGGGGAAGACAGGATTGCCGAGCTCATTCGCTCTTACGACGAATTTGCCGCCGTCATGAAGCGTCTGCAAGGAGAAATGAAAGACGAACAGGGTAAATAATTATGCTGAAACTCATCGACATTAAAAAGGACTATAAGGTCGCAGATACCAAAGTTCACGCGTTAAAGGGAATTAACCTCGAATTCCGCAAGAACGAATTCGTCTGCATTCTCGGACCTTCCGGCTGCGGTAAGACGACGCTGCTCAACATCATCGGCGGGCTCGATCAGTACACGTCGGGCGATCTCGAAATCGGCGGAAGATCGACGAAGGACTTCGGCGACCGCGATTGGGACGTATACCGCAATCATCAGATCGGGTTCATCTTCCAGTCGTACAATCTCATTCCTCACCAGACGGTGCTCGGGAACGTGGAGCTTGCGCTCACCATTGCGGGTATCGGCAAAGAGGAGCGCAGGGAACGCGCCAAGCAGGCGCTTGAACGGGTAGGGCTCGGCGCGGAGCTGGGTAAGCGCCCCAACCAGCTCTCGGGCGGGCAGATGCAGCGCGTCGCCATTGCGCGCGCACTCGTCAATAACCCCGCGATTTTGCTTGCCGACGAGCCGACGGGCGCGCTCGACAGTAAAACGAGCGTGCAGATCATGGATCTCATTCGCGAGATCTCGGGCGAGCGGCTCGTCATCATGGTGACGCACAATCCCGAGCTTGCGGAGCAGTACGCTTCTCGCCTCGTCTGCCTCAAAGACGGGCTTGTCGCGTCCGACTCCAACCCGTCCGACGGCGCGGAGGATCGGGCGGCGGAGGCGCAGCAGAGGGAAGAGGAGTTTGCCGCGCTGACTCCCGAGGAGCAGGCAAAGGCAAAAGAGGAGAAGAAGAAACAGAAGAAGCGCGACAGCCACGCAAAGATGAGCTTTTTCACGGCGCTTGCGCTCTCCTTCCGCAACCTGCTCACCAAGAAGGGCAGAACGATCATCACCTCGATTGCGGGCAGTATCGGCATTATCAGCGTCTGCCTCGTGCTTGCGCTGTCCAGCGGATTTAACAACTACATCAAGCGCACGGAAGAGGATATGCTCTCCTACTATCCCGTGCAGATCACCGAAAGCACATACGACATGGCGGCGATGATGACGTCGTTCACCGCGCAGAAGGATATGCCAGATTTAAGCGAACTCGACAACGAGGTGTATATCGACTCGTTTTTAACGGGGCTTGCAAACGGCATGGCGGTGAAGAACAACATCACTTCCGATTATATCGACTATGTGGAGAAGATCGATCCCGCGTGGGTTTCGGCGATCCAGTACGGCTACGGCACCCGCCTCGTCGATAACCTGTTCACCGAGGTGGACACGATGGAAGGAGAGGACGAGACGAATCTGACGCTCACGACGCGTTCGCTCTCCAACTTGAAGACGCACTATATCGAGGTACTGCGCACGCAGGCGTCGCAGTACAGCCAGCTCACCTATATGGCGGATTTCTTCGGGAATATCGTCAATAAGATGCCGGGGACAACAAAGGTCGGCTCGGACGATTTCGGAAAATACGTTCTGTCGCAATATGATGTCCTCGAAGGGCACTTCCCCAAGAAAGCGACCGAGATCGTGCTCGTCGT
>CAMWQK010000153.1 GCA_947176445.1 uncultured Clostridia bacterium
GCATTGCGATGTCACTGCTCGGCGATCCCGCGCTTTTAATCCTGGACGAGCCGATCAACCGGCTCGACACGGACGGCATGCGGATCATGCGGGAAATTCTCGTGGATATTACGCAAAACCTCGGCTGTACCGTGCTGATCTCCTCGCATATTCTGGGCGAGCTCGAAAAGATCGCGACGCACTACGGCATTATCCGTCAGGGCAAGATGATTCAGGAGCTCTCCGCGCGGGAGATGGACGCGCGGGCAAGGGTGTTCGTTTCGCTGAAAACAAAGGATATGCCGGCAGCAACGGATGTCTTGCGTAGGAAATTCCGCAATGTAAGGCAGGAAGAGGAGTACATCCGCGTGTACGATGTGGAGAACACGGAAGCGATCGTCAAGTGCCTTCTTGAAAACGGACACGTCGTTTCGGAAGTAAAACAGAACAAAGTCGGCTTGGAAGAATACTATATCGAACTGATGAGCAAGAGGGAGGGGGCATAATGCAAACCGCACGCGAACTGAAATTTGAACAGCCGAGCTTTTTCAAACGGCTCAAAGGCATGTTGGGCGTGGACTTCTACCGCCTGTTCCATACGCCGCTGCTCTACATATTCCTGTGTATTGCAGCACTCATTCCCGCACTCGTTTCGATGGGCGCTATGAATGGCGAGGGCGAAACGGCGGGCATGTTTACAAACGCCTGGCAAATCATCGCCGCAAATAACCCGCTGTACGTCATCAGCGATATCGGCGAATATGCCAATATGAACATGGTATTTATCTTTGGCGGGATCATGATCTCCATATTCATCGGTCACGATTACAAGAGCGGATACGTAAAACAACTCTTTACCACGCACGCAAAGAAGCAGGACTATATGATTTCCAAAACCTTGCTCGGTGCGTTCTCTATGACCTGCATGTGCGGTACGTACCTGATCGGCGGTATCATTTCGGCGGCATTCACGGGCTTGCCGTTCACGATCAATGCGGGCTCTCTTATCTGCGCTATTTTGGGCAAAATGATCATGAGCTTGGGTTGGGCAAGTCTGTACACGTTTATCAATATCATCTTCCGCGCAAAGTTCGGCATTTCCATTGCGCTGTGCTTCGTGCTCGGTACGGGTATTCCCGTGATCGGCGCGGCGGCGGTGATCGGAAATACGCCCGCGCTCAACATTTTCCTGTACGGCTCGTCGGTGTATGCCTGCTTATCTGCAAACTTCGCATCGGTCATCATCTGCCTTGTGTATTCAATCGCTTGGGCGGTGATATATAACGTGCTCGGTACGCTGATCCTGAATCATCGCGACTGCTATTAAAGAGGTGCAACATGAATGCAATCGAAATCAGAAATTTAACGAAGAACTTCGGGCAAAAGCAAGCCCTCGCGGGGCTGAACATGACTGTTCCGCAGGGTGCGATCTACGGCTTTATCGGCGAGAACGGCTCGGGCAAATCGACAACGGAGAAGCTCATCTGCGGACTTCTCGTTCCGAGCGGCGGCAGCATCAAGCTGTTCGGTAGGGACTATAAGGATCCCGACGTCAGAGCGAAGATCGGCGTACTCATCGAGCAGCCGGGGTGTTTTCCCAATTACAGTGTCTGGAACAACATGATGCTGCAAGCCGCCAACCTCGATATCCCGAATGCGGCGGAAGAGGTGCGGAAGGTCCTTCGTGTAGTGCACATGGACGGTTCGGCAAGCAACAAGTACAAGAACTGCTCGCTCGGTATGAAACAGCGCATCGGGATTGCGATGGCGCTGCTTGGAAAACCCGCTCTGCTCATCCTTGACGAGCCGATCAACGGTCTGGACGCAGACGGCATGCGCATCATGCGCGACGTTCTTGTGGACATTACGAAGGAATACCGCTGCACGGTCGTTATCTCCTCGCATATCCTGGGAGAACTCGAAAAAATCGCAACGCATTACGGGATCGTTCGCGGCGGTAAAATGATAAAGGAGATGACCGCCGAAGAGCTCGAAGCGGATTGCCGCACCTTTGTCGCGCTCCAAACGAAGGACATGGAGATGGCAAGGGCGCTGTTGGAGCGGAAATATTCCCGTGTCACGCTGGAAAACGAATATATCCGTATCTACGATGACGTAAAAGCCGAAGAGGTCGTCGCATACCTGTATCACGAACTGGGGATTGCGGTCACGGAAGTCAGAACGGATAAAATCGGTTTGGAAGAATACTATATCGATCTGATGAATAAGGGGGTGTGCTGAAATGCAACCGACGTTTGAAAAACAGAGTTTTTGGAAGAAACTCAAAAGTATGCTCAAAGTGGACTTTAAGAGAATGTTCACAATGCCGCTTGTCTACATTATGGCGGGTGTGAGCCTTGCACTTCCCATACTCATTCTGGTGATGACGTCTACGATGGGCGGCGCGGATACGAATACGGGCGCGGACGCGGCGGGGATGTTCACCAACGTGTGGCAAGCGATCAGCTCGGTGTCGGGCGGCAATGCCGGAATGGCGATGGACTTGACGACGATGTGCAATATGAATCTGATGTACTTCATGCTCGCCGTACTCGTATGCGTGTTCACGGCAGACGATTTCAGAAGCGGTTACGCCAAGAACCTGTTTACCGTTCGTCCGAAAAAGATCGACTACGTTTGCTCTAAGACCGTTGTTCTCTTCGCGGGCGGCGCGATCATGATGATAGCGTTCTTTATCGGGGCGATGCTCGGCGGTGCGATCGGCGGACTTCCGTTTACGATGGAGGGATTTCATGCGGGCAATCTCGTAGCGTGCCTGTTTGCCAAAATCTTCCTCGTTGCGGTATTTGTTGCGATATTTTTCACATTTTCGGTTGTTGCAAAACAGCGCACCTGGCTTTCGATTCTGCTCTCCTGTGGCGTAGGGGCATTTCTGTTCATGATGATCCCGATGATGACGCCGCTCAACGCGAACTTCATTCACGTCATCATGACGCTTGCGGGCGGCGGACTGTTCGCAGCAGGGCTCGGCGCCGTAAGCTGTGTGATATTGAATAAGACGAGTTTGGTATAGTTTACAAAGTATCAACAGATCGGCTCGAGGCGCAAATCGCGGCGGCAAAAGCAAGAACCGCCGAAGCGCAGGTAGGAATTAATTCATAGGTAAGGATAAAAGAATAAGTCCGGGTCGATGAGCGACTCGGACTTATTTTTATTCAGAATAAGTTACGGGCGGTGCCCCAGCCCGCCTTCGAGCGTGCGCGTCTCGCCCGCCATAGATTTGAAGTCGGGGGTAGCGAGCGGTGCGCAAGCTCTGCCGATTTCGCGCTC
>CAMWQK010000154.1 GCA_947176445.1 uncultured Clostridia bacterium
GTTACAAGCATTGCGCCCGTACCGATGCCGATCACGCTGCCGCAACCGCCCGCGTCCTTGTTGTCGTCGCCGTTGTTATTGTTATTATTGTTGTTATCGTTATTATTATCGTTGTTGTTATCGCCGTTGCCGCCGTTGTCGTCTGCCACAAATGCGGTATCCGAAACGGTGAGCGCGAACTCTACGGGCGTGAACCCTTCCGCACCCGAAACAACGAGCTTGCTGCCTGCGGCGATATTGCCCGTCGTGACCTCTGCGCCGTTTGCGTCCACGATCTTGTAGGTGTAGGTCTCCTCATCGGTGTTGCCGTAGCCATAGCCGTAAACGTTCTCTTTGAAGTGAGAAACGGGCGTGTTCTTTGCAACGGTGATCGCATTCTCGCTCAGCGTAATGTTCTTTGTATCCGCATTGCCGAGGAGCTCGGTGACCTTCCAGACCTTGACAGGCTTTAATTCGCTCTCGCTCATCTCGTACATTGCAACGCCGCCGATGTTCATACCGCCGCGCCAGATCCAGCTATCCGTCTCGCTGTAATATGCCCAGCCTTCGAATCCGACAAAGACGGTATACTCGCCGTCTTCGGGTACGGAGAAGATGACCGTAACCGGTCTGTAACCTGCGCTCGTATCGAGATCGACCGTCTGACGCGCAACGACGTTATCGTCGATTGCGGGAAGCACAAAGCTGTCACCGTACGCCCAGGAGCTCTGCGCCGCGTTGACCGTGCTCTCTACGTCCTCATCGTGACCCTTGATGATGAGAATGTTTGCGGGAGAGTTGAGATCGTCGAAGGGAGCGTCCGCGGGTCCGTTGAGATAGCCCTGCAAGTAAGCGGTCACTCTGTAATACTTGCCCGCTTTGAGCTGTACACTCTGCATGAGACCGTTATACGGGTTCCACTGGCTGAGCCATACGCTGCCGCTGCCCGTAAGATAGCTCGACGAGGACTGATAGCCGAGCTGGCTCGATCCGCCGACCTGAAGCCAGATATCGCCGTTGCCTGCAAGATTACCGTTGATGATCATGTTCTCTGTCTCTGCGGGAAGATCGATCTTGTTCTCGTAGAAGGAGCAGCCGTCAACGTAGAGGCAGTTGCCGTACTGATCGGCGTTGCCGACCGTCGCCTCGAACTTGACGTAAGGATAAACGGTGGTATTCTCGCCGCTGTTTACAGTATACGTGAAGCGCTGGAAGCATGCCGAAGAGATGTCCGCACCGTTGATGACCTTGCCTCTGCCGATGTTTGCGAACACTTCGTTCCCCTCTTCGTCCGTCGTGTAGTAGCCGATACCCATCGTGACTTTCTGAATACCGAGCGCTCTCACGTCCTCCGCTGCCATGACGGTTGCCTCTGCGAACTTGGAGAGGTTTGCTGCGAACGTATAGTTTGTATTCGCCGTGACCGTGACGGGCTGACCGATCGTATAGTGATCTTCCGTTCCGAAGGAGTTCTTCGCCGCGATATACAGGGTATTGAGCCCTTCCATCTGCTTGTCCTGCGTGGTGACCGAGAAGGTCGTTGTGCTCATGGCGTCGATGCCGACTTCTGCGGCGTTGTCCGACTTAGAGAGCTCCTGCCAGCCTACGTCTTTGCCGTCCTCAAATCCGCCGTTTTCCAAAAGGTTGGTTGCGCCGATGGGCATGAGATCGCCCGCCCAACTCACGGATACGTCGTCGATGATCATATCCGACTTCTCCTGTCTCACGAAGAGACGCACGTTCGTCTCGTCGCCCGTCGTAAAGTAACCGGTATAGAGCGTATAGCCGGAGAACTTATCGCTGCCGATCGTGAGGCGGCTGTCTGCGTCGTTGTGATCGACGTCAATGTCGAAGCCGTCCCATCTGTGCACCTGACCGTAGATCTTCTCGCCCGCGCGGTTCTCGGACGCAATTCCGAAGAAGATCGCGTTCGTGTAGCCGATTCTCACCTTCATCTCCACATAGTACGTGGTGTTGGGGAGCACCGTCATCTTCTGCGAGATCTCGGGATAGCCCGAATATCTCGACGAGGATTTAATGCGGATCGCACTGCCGCCGACGGCGCCCTCGTCCTCTACGAGCGTAACCTGACCGCCCTGACCTGCGGAAGACGACGTTACGTCGATATCCCACGCGCCCGCCTTGACGGGTTTGCCGTCCGCATTGTTCTCAAGGGTGAGATTTTCGAAGGTGCCGTCTTTGATGAGGTTGGAAGTATAGACGTTATCTTCCGCACCCGTGGTCACATCTTCGCTTCTGTAAGCGTGCGCGCTGAGTACGCCCGCGGGGATTGCCGATAACGCCATGACTGCTGCAAGTGCGAAACCGGCGGTCTTTCCGACTCTGGATTTTGTTCCTGTTTTCATGTTTTCCTCCTAAAATTTTTTTATTTTTTACTTCACACGAAGTTCAAAATCGTCCACTCTCACGGTATCGGTGTCGTTCTTGCCCGCGAGCTGTAAGCCCCACTTTAACACGGTGTTCTCGCCCGAGTTGAAGGAGAAAGTTACTTTATACCAACCGTCTTTCACTTCCACCGCGTTCCCTGCGCGAAGGCGGGTGCCCGCGTTGTTCCATACGGCGAGCTTGATTTCCGAAGCAAAGCCGCTGTTTACCTGGATCATGGCAGAGAACTCATAGTTGGTGTTCTTCTGGAGCGCCCTGCTCGTCGTGTTGGAAAGGCTGATCGTCGTTCCGTTCTTTGCCGTGACGATCGCGTTTGCGAGCCCCGAATAGGAAGTCTGCTTCAAGCACTCGATCTTCACGTTTGCGGGAAGACTCGTCTCCCAGCCATACCCCGAGTTGACGGTGGATTGCGCCGTGCCGTCGTTCTGACAGCGTTCGAAGCCGGGATCTTTGAAATATCTCAGCCGCGCCATCTCCTCATCGGTATAGCGGATTGCGCTTCCGAGCTCCGCACTCGTCACCGTCTTGCCGTTCGTGTACTTCTCGATGGTAGCGCCCTTCGCCGCTTCGGGAATGACGAGGCTCAAAACGCCGTCTACCTTTGCGACCTGTCCGCCCTGCGCCTTTACGATCTCCTGTATCATCTCCGTGCAGACGTTCGCCGCGCTGTTTACCGTGAGCTGCGTATACTTGAAGTACTGATTTTCGATGATCTGATCCTTGATGAGGGAATCGAGATTGTCCCACCCCTTCATCACCGAGAGAATGCCCGCAGTTGCCGCCGCCGTGGAGTCACAGTCGTTTGCGCACTGAACGGTGTATTTTACCGACTTTTCCAGATCTCCTTCGCCGTACAGAAGTCCGATCACGGTGAATGCCGAAC
>CAMWQK010000155.1 GCA_947176445.1 uncultured Clostridia bacterium
TTCGATTCAAGGGTTGCGGGAATTACCTAAGTCGTAAGGCTCCTACAACCGTTAAACGCCTGACCGCCGATCATTTTCAAGCTCGCGGGGAAGGTTACGGTGCTCAGCTGCGTACACTTATTGAACGCCTGATAGTAGATCATCATACAACCATTTTGAATATCGCATTCCGTGATCGAGGTGTCTTTTGCCTTTATCAGCACGATGTACGGATTTTCGTTGCTTCCGAGATACACGGCATTTCCCGCCTCATTGCCCTGCAACGCCGTGCATTTTGCAAACGCATCGGTTTGAACGTCCACAAGTCCGTTCGGAAGCGTAACGCTCGTAAGACTTGCACAGTTATAGAACGTGCTCACCGCAATGATTGTTACGCCGTCGGGGATAACGATTTCTTCAAGACCGGTGCTGTGGAATGCTCTGCCGTTTATCGTGGTGACCGTATCGGGAAGTTCAATGTGTTTCAGCATCGTTGCGCCCTCAAACGCACTCGCGCCGATGGTTGTAACCGTATCGGGAATCTCAATTTGTTCGAGCCATTTTGCGCTCATAAACGCATTCGAGCCGATTTCGGTGACAGGCTTGTTGTGATAGGTGCGCGGAATAATCACGGTCGCCGCATTCGCCGTGCCCTTCTTCACGGCATAGGTGCCGTCTGCGAGCTCCGTAAATACGAGACCTTCGGTATAGGGATCTTCTTCCCAAGCCGCAACAAAGCGCACCTGCTTTGTTCCTACGGAATAGGTATCGCCGCCCTTGTAGTAATCGCCCGCACCGTTCACCTGCCAGCCGAGGAAGAGATACCCGTCACGGACGGCATCCGCCTCAAATGTATAGGTGCTGTTCTCTCTTGCGACTTTCAGATCGACCACGTCGTCGTAGCCCCAGTCAAAGAGCAGCTTCACGCCGCTCGGCATGGGCGAAACAAGCGTCGCGTTCGACGCCGTGCATCCGTCTGCACCGAAAATCACGAGCGCTCTGTTCATCGTCGCATTCTTAGGACTAAAAACTCTCGTATAATTGTAGTTCGCCGAAGTAAGCTCAATCGTATAGGTGAGCACTCCCTGTTCACTGAGCTCCACCGTGATGAGGACGTCTGCCTCGCCAACAAGGCTCACGTAATCGTCTTCGTTCCAGTTCGTATCGGTCACGTAGAAGTCGCGGTTGTCCTGAACCCAGTTGCCCCAATCTCTGCGGTCTACGGCAAAATCGGGACGGAACTGATAGAACGTACCTACCACGCTATAATCGCAGTTCCTATATATTTTACTTACAATACCTGCCCATTCGGAACCTTCGAGGCTCTTTCCGCTGAACGAAGCGCTAAGTTGCAGGTACTGCCCTTTTTCAATCGTATAACCGGTCGTTGAGCTTTGATTCCATGTGGGCACCTCAACGCTCGATCTCAGATACCCTTCCGGACAGTTATACCACTGCGCCGTGAGCGTGACGGCGTGATCGGGCATTGTGTATTCCTCGCCCGCCTCGTAGATATTCTCCCCGTCGTTCCAGCCGTTAAAGGTATAGCCGTCCCAGACGGGCGCAGCAGCAAGATCGAACGTTGCGCCTTCTACCTTGTCCGTTTCGGTAGGAAGTACGCTGTTCCCCGCGTACTCCGTGCTGCCGAAGCTGCCGAATACGTATGTAACCGAATAGACCTCTTCCCACTGTGCCGTAAGCGTGACAGCGTGAGCGGGCATCGTGTATTCCGCACCCGCTTCGTAAGTATTCTCACCGTCGCTCCAACCCTCGAAGGAATAGCCGTCCCAGACGGGCGCAGCGGCAAGGTTGAACTTTGCACCCTCTTCCTTCGCGCCTTCGGTGGGCAGAGTGCTGTCGCCCGCATAAGCCGTGTCCTCGCAGCTGCCGAGCGCGTACGTGACCGTGTAGGTCTCAGGAACCTCAACCTTGACGGCGGTCAGCACAACGGTGGCGGTCGGCTGTTCTGCCGTTACGGTCGTCTGCGGATACGTGTAACCGTCTACGTTCAGCAACACGACGGTGTAGGTCGCGGGTGTCAGGTTAAACACTGCCTTATGCTCTGCGTTCAGGCTCGCCGGCTCTGTTTTGCTCGCCTGATGGGTGAGCTGCACCTGCACTGCTGCAAGTACGGTTGCGTCTTCACACGTTACGGTGATCGTGTAGTCGATGGGCTGCGGATCGGGTTCGGGTTCCGGATCTCCCCCGCACGCGACCGCACCTGCGATCAACCCCAGAAACACACATAACGAAAGAACAGCAAGTAAAAATCTTTTAATCGTTTTCATCTCTCTTCTCCCTTATTGGTTTTATGATAATAGAAAACGCTTGCACTGTCAAGACCTTTTCAAAAAATTTATTCATATGACTGAATTTTTTCACATGGCGTTTCTGATCCGAAAAACTTTCACATTCAAATACTTGACAATCTCATCTCACCGTACTATACTATATTTGCCTATCGAATCAATAGGTAAAAGGAGCAAATGATGTTTGTCTATTTGGACAATGCCGCGACGACAAAGCCGAGCAAAATAGCGCTCGAAGCCTATCTCTCCGTCGCAGAAAAATACTACGGAAACCCTTCGAGCCTGCACACCGTCGGGCAAAATGCAGCGGAAGAACTCGCCGCCTATCGTGAAAAATTCGCAACTCTGCTCCACTGCAAGGCGCGGGAGATCACCTTCCTCTCGGGCGGGAGCGAAGCGGATAACCACGCAATCGTCTCGGCGGCGCACGCGGGCGCAATGAAGGGAAAGAAACACATCGTCTCTACGGCAATCGAGCACCACGCCGTGCTGCATACCCTCAAAAAGCTCGAAAAAGAGGGATTTAAGATCACCCTGCTCCCTGTGCCCGCAAGCGGGATCGTGCGCATTGAAGACGTGAAAGACGCACTCACGGACGATACCTGTCTCGTCTCCGTCATGTACGCGAATAACGAGATCGGAACGATTCAGCCGATCGAGGAGATCGGCAAACTGTTGCGGGAGAAAAAAATCCTCTTTCACTGCGATGCGGTACAAGCCGTCGGACATCTTCCCATCGACCTTGCGACCCTGCCCGTCGACTATCTCGCCCTCTCGGCGCATAAATTCGGCGGTGTGAAGGGCGTGGGCGCACTGTATACGAAAACGGGCGCACCCCTATTCCCGTTCATCGAGGGCGGCGCTCAGGAGCGCGGAAAGCGCGCGGGAACGGAAAACCTGCCCGCCGTCGCCGCCATGACGGTCGCAC
>CAMWQK010000156.1 GCA_947176445.1 uncultured Clostridia bacterium
ACGACGCTGTATGCAAAGTGGAACGCGGTCTACACGGTCACGTTCGAAGTGAACGGCGGCAGCGCGGTCACTGCGGTCACGGTGGAAAACGGCGAGGCGGTCACTGCGCCTGCAAATCCCACCAAGGCGGGCTATGCGTTCAAGGGCTGGTATACGGACGAGGAGCTCACGACGGCTTATAACTTCGAAGCGGCAGTCACGGGAAATCTCACCGTGTATGCAAAGTGGAACGCGGCGCTCACCGTCACGTTCGATACAAAGGGCGGCAGCGCGGTTGCCGATCAGGCGATCGAGAGCGGCGAGGTAGCAACCGAGCCCTCTGCTCCCACCAAGGCGGAGCACACCTTCGGCGGCTGGTATAAGGACGAAAATTGCACCGAGGCGTTCGACTTCTCGGTTGCGATCACCGCGAATACGACGGTATATGCAAAATGGACGATTGTCACCTACACGGTCACGTTCGATACGGACGGCGGCTCGGCAGTGACCGCAGCGACGGTAGACAGCGGAAGCGTTGTTACGAAGCCCGAAGATCCCGCAAAGAGCGGCTACACCTTCGGCGGTTGGTATAAGGACGCGGAGCGCACCGAGGCGTTCGACTTCACCGTGGGCATCACGGCGGACACCACGCTGTATGCGAAGTGGGAAGTTGCAGTTACCACCTATGCGTTCACCGTCAACGTGACGGGCGAGGGCGACGTGCTCGGCAAGCCCTACGGCGAAGTGAATGCGGGCAGCGTCATCACGCTCACGTTCGTTCCCGCGGACGGGTATGAACTCAGCTCCGTCAAGGTCAACGGCACGGAGACGGAAGTGGAAGATCTCAAGCTCGATATCACGGTAAACGCTGCGGTCACGGTTGAAGTCGTATACAGCGAAATCACCGTTCAGCCTCAGCCGGACGACGACGGACTTTCGACGGGCGCGATCGTAGCAATCTGCGTATGCTCGGCGTGCGTCGTGATCGGCGCGGGCGTTGCAACGTTCTTCGTCATCAAAAAGCGGAAGGGTAATTCATGAAGAAAATGAGAAAAGTAAAATATATTTTCCCCGCACTCCTTCTGCTCCTCTCGGCGGCTGTGCCTCTCGGCACGGTCGTTGCGGGAGCGGAGGAGACGGCGGAAAAGGCGGGCGTAAAGTCCGTGAGCTGTTCGGCTCCGTGTTGGGAAGGGCAGGATCCCTCCAACCTTACGGACGACAGTGAAGACACGTTTATGAACCCGACAAGCAAGACGTATACCGTCAAGATCGAGCTTGATGGGTACTATCACCTCACGGTTTTCCGCTGGTTTCCCTTCGAGGGATTCTATCCCGAGGGCGATATCTCGGTGTCGCTGAACGGCGGCGGATTTGAAAAGTGGGCGGACTTCGCGTTTGAGTACATCGAAGATCCCACCTACGGCGCGGGATACGAGATGGTATACAGCGGCGAGGCGTATGCGAAGTATCTTCTCGTCAACGTGACGGGCGGACCGCAGGCCTCGGTCGCGACGCGCGATTTCAGTATCTACGGTACGGCGTATACGCCCGATCGGGTCGATCCCGAGGGGCTCATCATTGCAGAGAAAAATCAGGACGGCGCATACAACACGGCTTCGACCGCTTGCAGCATCGGCGATACGTTCACGCTCACCGCTGTGCAGGATAATCCGAACTCCATCGAAAAGGTCGTCTGGAAGAGCAACAGCGCGGCGATGATCACGGTAGACGAGTTCGGGAAGGTGACGATCAATCGCGGCGGCATTCAGCCCTACTATACGGTGACGGCGACGGTGGTCGCGCCCAACGGCACGGCGTATTCGGACGAAATCAAGATCTACGTAAAGCCGATCGCCAACATTGCAACGGCAGGCAAGCTCAGCTATTCGAACGTGGACTACTACTGGCTGCCGCAGATGGCGTTCGACGGGGTAACTTCCGTCTTTGGCAACTGGGTACAGCCGACGGACAGCGTTTCGGAATATTACATGGCATGCTCCTTTGATCAGGAGATCAAGTTCGGAAAGGTTGCAATCCACATTGCCGTCAACCCGCCCAAAGAGATCGAAGTGCTCGGAAAGAGGGCGAACGGCTCGTATGAGACGGTGCAAACGTTCAAGAATATCCGTGCGCAGAGCGTGCTCGAACTGACGGGGGAGTGGGAGTACTACGGGTTCCGCTTCAACGTGAAGGAGACGGGCACGTACGCGTCTACGATCTACGACATTCAGATCTTTAACCACGAGGATTTTTCGCTCGCGGATATCAAGCAGGCGACGGACGTCACGGAAAATCGCGGTCCGCTTACGGGCGTATACGAGCCGGAGATCGTAACGGGCGAGAGCGCAAGCAACAGCTACGGCGAAAAGTTTACGCCCTCGCGCGCGGACGCGGCGTTCAGCTACGTGGAAGAATCGGACGGCGCGGAAGTTGCGCTCTGCATCGTATCTTGCGTGCTCGGCGCGGGAATCATCGGAATTGCCGTTTTATACGGTCTGACAATCAATCATAAAAAGAGGAAATAACATGAAAAATTTTAAGAGAATTTTATTCCCGACGACGGCAATGCTCGGTGCGTGCTTTCTCATCGCAGGGTGCGGGGAGAGCGCGACCGTTCCCGAATACACGCCGCGATCGGACTACGCGGCGGCGACTGCGGAGTTCAAGGAAGCCGTGAAGCAGAAGGGCGTGCTCGACGATTATCCCCTGCTCGTGGGCGGCATGGCGCACGGCAAGGAGTTCATCGGCGCGTTTGCCGATCTCAACATGGGCAACTTCGTGTGGATCCCCAAGCAGGGGTATTCGCTCGGCAACACCGACTGGAAAAACGAGACGTATGCGACCGATGCGGAGTATGCGGCAAGCCGCGGCATGTACTACATGGCGTCGCACGCAAGAGGCCTCGGCGAGGCGTTCAAGAAGGGCGGCTTCACCTCGGGCGGCGACACGCACGCCGTAACCCCTAAGGATTCCGAGACGATAGGCCGCGTCGTCTCCGCGGGCACGGATGCAAGCGGGCGGAACCTGTTCGTCGGCTGGCACGCAGAGGAGCTGGACGCCGATCTCGTGCAGAATGCACGGCTCGCCTTCGGCGCGCGCGTTCCCGGGCTGTTTGATTTCACCGATGAAGCGGGCGGACGCATCAGCTACGAGAACGAGCTCATCCGTCAGCAGAAGCTGTCTCTTATGTACATCTCAGAGCCCACGAGACTAGGCATG
>CAMWQK010000157.1 GCA_947176445.1 uncultured Clostridia bacterium
GTACGCTTCCCGATACGAGGTAATAGACGGGAAAGAACGCAAACAGGCTCATGAGCATGAGCAGAAGTCCGCTCACGAAGAAGGGGCGCGCGTTGGTCTTTTTGAAGGAGCGCACGAACTTATCCTTGACGGTGCGGCGGGGAAGCTGCGAACAGATGAGGGGGCACGGCGTCGTCTCGGTGCGGGTAAAGAGCTCGTAGATTTCATCGCCGCAGATCGCCTTGCAGCCGAAGGATGAGAGCAGCTTTTGCGCCTCGGGCGTGAGCGCGTTTCCGAGGAAGACGAAGGGCGCACCCTCGCGGAGTTGAGCGGCGATTGAGTCGGCAGAGACGGGCTGCATGGTGAACATCGGCACGGCGCGCACGCCGTCCAAGGCGAGTTCGTCGCCTTCGCAGTGCGCGTCTTTTTCGTCCGCAACGAGCGCCTTCAAGAGGGCGGCGCGCACCCGTTCGGGGCGCTCCAAGGCGAGGTGGAGCATGAGCGCTTCCTTCTCCTCCTTTTCGCGCTTTGTGAGGTTGCGCTTTTTGTGTCGCCCGTAGGTGAAGAGGAACACGAGCGCGCCCGTCGCAAGGGCGAAGAGGGTGGCGCAGGCGATGGAGATGCCGAGGCTGACTTTGAAATAGCGCAGAACGCACAGTGCGGAAAACCATGTGCAGACGGCGTAAAAGAGAGAGTCGGCGATGAGGGGAAAATCAAGTTTTTTCATGTCTTTTATTTTTGACACAAATCGTTTTAATTAAACTTGCAAAGCGCAAAAAAATATTGTATAATAGCCGTATGAGAATCGGCATTTTCGGCGGGTCGTTCGATCCCGTTCATACACAGCATGTGGCGTTCGTCGCGGCGGCAAAGAAGGCGCTTTTTCTCGATCGGGTGATCGTCATGCCCTCGTACGTCGCGCCGCATAAGTCGGGCGGGGCGGTGCTTGACGGAAAGGAGCGAGCGCGGCTTCTCCGCATCGCCTTTCGGGGTTTGCCTTATGCCGAGGTCAGCGAGTATGAACTCGACGCGGGCGGCACAAGCTATACCTACCTCACCTGCCGCGCGTTGAGAGCGGAATACAGAGAGTACGAGCTCTTTTTCCTCGTCGGCGCAGACATGCTCGAAAACTTCTTTTCCTGGCGTAATCCCGACAATATTTTATCCCACGTGACACTCGCGGTCTGCGGGCGGGGTGCGGAGGGCTGCGAGCAGTTCAGAGAGAAGTTTTACGATCGCTTTCAAAAGCACTTTCTCACCGTTCCCTTTACGGGGGAAGCGGTGTCTTCGAGCGCGATCCGTATTGATCTCTTCTTCGGAAAGGAGAATAGCGCACTCGATCCCGCGGTGGCGGCTGAAATCAAGGAACACGGATTTTATCGGGACGAAAAGGTCTTAGATGCGCTTGCGCTTGAAACGGAGAAGCGGAGAGAACACAGCTACCGCGTTGCGAAGATGGCTGTCGCCCGTGCGGAGAGCGCGGGGGTAGAGAAAAACAAGGCGCTCTATGCGGCGGCGCTGCACGACTGCGCCAAGTACGTGCCGCTCACCTCGCCGTTGCTTTCAGGGTTCAAGTCCCCGAAGGGCGTGCCCGAGCCTGTCATGCACCAGTACACGGGCGCGTATCTTGCGGAGCACGCGTTCGGCGTGACGGACGGGGAGATCTTAGACGCGATCCGCTACCATGCGAGCGGGAAAGAGGACATGACGGCGCTCGGTAAACTCATCTATCTTGCCGATCTGTTGGAAGAGGGGCGTTCGTTCCCCGAAGTGGAAATGCTGCGCGAGGCATTCTGGCGCGATTTAGACGAGTGTATGCTCCTCAGTCTTTCGCATCAGCTTGCATACCTCAAATCGTGCGGCGATCCCGTGTATGAACTCACGGAGCGCGCCTATGAGTGGCTCAAAGAAAAACAATAAAACGGAGATAAAACATGGAAAGTAAAGAACTTGCGCGATCCTGCGCCAAAGCGATTTCCGATAAGAAGGGTTCGGATATCGTCATCATCAACGTGAGCGAGCAGACGATCGTCTGTTCCTACTTCGTCATCGCGAGCGGAAAGTCTACCACGCAGGTACACGCGCTGTGCGATAACGTCGAAGAAAAAATCAAGAAGGACTTCGGGCTTTCGCCCGTCCGCACGGAAGGGGTGCGCGAGGGGCGCTGGGGCGTGATCGACTATGGAGACGTCGTCGTGCACATCTTTAACGAGGAATCCCGTCTCTTCTATTACCTCGAACGGCTGTGGGATTCGGGACGCAACGTGGAGCGGTTTGAGGAGTAAGTATGATAAAGACGGTCAAAAAATACGCCGCGCTTTGTGTAGCGCTCATCGGCTGCGCGGTGTTTGCCTCGGGCTGCGGCGTCGGCGGAACCTATCGCTATGACGACGCTTCCCGATATCAGGCGGGAAATGGTTCGTTCGATGCGGAGCAGGTGCTCGAGCTCTCCGTAGACTGGATCGCGGGAGAAGTGATCCTGCGCGAGGGAGAGGGCGATGAGATCACCTTTACCGAGACGACGGATGAGACGGACGAGGACTACCTCATGCACTACTGCCTTGAACGGGGCGAGTTGCAGATTCGTTTTCAGAACTCTGGCACGAAAATACGCAATCATTTTCAAAAGACGCTTGTGATCGAGTATCCCGCGGGGCACGCCTTCCGCGACGTGGAGATAGACACCGCGTCTGCGGACGTCTCGGTGAGCGGACTTACGGCGACCGAGTTCAGCGCGGATACTGCGTCCGGCGAAGTCGATTTGCAGTGCGGTTCGGTGAGCGACGTGAGTGTGGATACCGCATCGGGCAATATCGCTCTTCGGGGCGCGTTTGCAAAGGCGGAGTGCGATACGGCGAGCGGTCGCATTACGGTGACTTTCCCGCAGAGCGTCGGGTTCCGCGCGACGCTGAAAACGGCGAGCGGGAAAGTGAGCAACTCTACGGAGGCGACCTTGGACGGGCGCGCCTACGTTGCGGGAAACGGGCAGGTGATTCTCGAAGCGGAGAGCGCGAGCGGCAATCTTGTTTTGCAGCGGGAGACGCTCTCGTAAGTTACACAGAACATAGGATACAAAAAATTCCGTTAAGGCAATCAGCCTTAACGGAATTGTATTTCTTTGGGGGTGGAGTATTCTGTCTTTGTGCTCTTGGTGCGCCGTTTAGTGTTAGTTTTTCCGATGGAATATGAGGGGTCAGGGTGGGTTTCGGC
>CAMWQK010000158.1 GCA_947176445.1 uncultured Clostridia bacterium
CGCCGAGAACCGCTGTGATCTTCCCCGCCTCGAATTCGAGCGAGATATCATCGAGCACAATCTTTTCTCCGTATTTTTTTGTGCTGTTTACAAGTTTCATGCCCGCCACCTGATTGCAAATTTTCCGATGCACCAGCACGCGCCCTCGATGAAAAATCCGATGATGACGGTGAGCACGGTGAGCGCAAAGAGCGTGGAGATATTGAGGAAAGCCTGCGCCTCGTGCATCATGCCGCCGAGGCTTCGGAACGTAGACGCGAGCACCTCGGCTGACACCGTGACTTTCAGCCCCATCGAGGCGATCGCGCCCGACTGCGTGAGAAGCGACTTTGCCGAGAGCGGCAGATACATCCTGAAGATCCGCACCCGATACGGCACCCCGTACGCGTTCGCGAGCGCGGAGAACTTCCCCTCCACCCCGTCGAATGCCGCAAGCGCGGCGGCGTATACGGCGGGAAAGAGCACAAGCAGAGCAATCAGCGCGGGCGCGACGAGCGGGCTCGTCCAGATAAGCAGAATAAGAATAACCGCCATCGTCGGAAGCGTGCGGAGCACGGTGATGACGGGCGCGAGGAAGGCGCGGACGCTCCCGAACAATTCGGCAAGCAGCGCGCACGCCACCCCGAGGAGCAGAGAGACGGCAAATGCGACGAGCAATCGGAGCAGCGTACCCGAAAATGCAACCCAGAACGCAGCCGAGCCGAGCTGCCGCCCCGTCTCTCTTAGTACCCCCCAAAAGGATGGCAAAATATAGTCGTTGCGGATACAGGCGTATGCGATGAGCCACACGATCCACAGCGAAAGTACCGCAATCGCGGAAAAGATGACGTTCTTTTTCAAAATTTACTCCACGTAGAAGAACTCGTCGGCGACCTCGCTTACAGCGGTATCATCTATCTCTTTCAGGCTGCGCAAAAATGCAACGACCTTATCCTTGCTGTCCGAGCTCTTCGTAAAGCGGACGGAACAGTTCTTGATGACCGTCTTTGTCAGATTGTTAGCATTGAGCGACGGCGTCATGCCCGCCGTGTACTTATCCGCAAGCAAATCGACGACCGCCTGCGGCTCGGCGTTTTCGAGATATTCTCCGCTCTCCGCAATGTAGCCTATGAGCTTTTGAATGCGCGCGTTTGCGTCCTTGTCCTCGAGAAGCGACTTTTTCGCAACGAGCACGGCTTGCGGGTATCCGTCGCTTCCGCCGTACAGCTGTTGGAGATCACCCGCCATGTGAAGCGCGACGGGCTTGCCCTTTGTCGCTGCGACCTTGGTGCTTGCGAGCGGTTCGGGGCAGAGGTAGTAGTTGCAGTCGCCCGCGGGCGTGACCTCCGCCGCAGGGTCCTGTATGGGCTTTAAGTTGATCTTATCCGCTGCCGCAGCCGTGTTGTTCGTGAGGATCTGATAGGCAAGATTATTCGCCTTCAACACGCTTTGAAGCGTCAGCCCCGGCACGTTGGTGAGCTGAACGACGCCGACCGTCTTGCCGATAAGTGTTGCGCCCAGATTTTTGAGCGTGAGCGTTACCCCTTCCGTCTTGGAGAGGAAATACATATTGCCGTTCGTGACCGTGCCGAGCATCTGATAGACCTGTCCGTTTCCGATCGTCTTACTCGCGGCATTGACGGGCAAAATGCACACATCGGCAACGGGGCTCTCCCCCGTGACCTGCTGGGCGATGACGTTAGACGAGACGATGTGAAAGTCGTAAGCCGCATCGCCTTTACACTCGTTCACGGCGTTTGCAAGCGCGAGCGCGGGCGCGCCGTCGGGCGCATACACGCTGATGGGCGCAGTGCTCGGCTCCTCGCCGCAAGCTGCTCCGCCGAGAACTGCCGCACTGCAAACCGCCGCGGCAAACATCACAGAAATAAACTTTTTCATATGCACACCTCTCAATATTTACTGAACAGCGTCTTTGCAGAGACGCCGTCGAGTTTGCCGAGCTTGCCCGTGAGCGCGTTGACGACGGTGACGGGCGCGTCGAGCACGACGCAGAGCACCGAGACGTTCTTTGCGCGGTACGGAATGCCCATGCGCCCCACGATATAGTTCCCGTACTCGGAGAGATAGCCATTCAGGCTCTCCGCCGACTGTCTGTTCTCCACCACGACGGAGAGCACCGCAATGCGCTTTTCCTCCCCCGCCGCCTGTTCCAAATCGTTTTGCATAAAAAAACTCCCTTTACCCGAGACGGCAAAGGGAGAACGCGCAAAGCAACGCTTTGCGAAATATTTTAATCGATGTTCTCGCTTTGCGGTCAGAATTTCTTTCCGCTCAGGTGAGATAATTGTATCATACTTTCATGATCTATGCAACTATATACGCATGTTTATTTCTTTTTTTGCTTTTCCCGCTGGCGCATTTCGCTGAAAAAGGAAGTGAGCACTGCGGCGCATTCCTCCTGCAACACCCCGCCCGTGACCTCTACCGTGTGGTTGAGCAGGTTCGCCTCGGCAAGCGCGCCCGTAAGACTTCTTCCCTTCTGTTCGTACGCGCCGAAATATACCCTGTCGATCCGCGCGTTGAGAATTGCGCCCATGCACATGGGGCACGGTTCGAGCGTCACGTAGATCTCCGATTCGGGCAGCCGCCACGACTTTAATTTTTTACATGCCCTGTCGATCGCGCGCACCTCGGCGTGCGCCGTTGCCATCTGTAATTTCGTGCGGAGATTGTAGCCCTTTCCTATGATTTTGCCGCGGTACACCACGACCGCGCCGATAGGGACTTCCCCCTTCTTCTTCGCTTTTTCGGCAAGGGCGATCGCCTCGCGCATGAACCTCTCTTCCATATCAAAATCCTTCTGTGAAATGCTTTACCGTATCCCCCACGCTCGCAGCGAGATCTTCGAGTTTCTCCCGCCCAAGCGGATGCGGATATTCGTCCGACCCCGCCTCGATCGTAAACGCGGGGATTTTCAGCTTCTCCACGCACCAGTCCTTGTACCCGCCCGCAGAGTACGGCGTCTCTTTGAGCGCGTATCCGCTCACTAAGGCAAGCCGCTTTGCAAGCCGCAGATCCCGCCCGCCCCGAAGAAGCGGCTGATGAAACCGCCAATAGATTTCTTCCCCCTTCGTGTGCCAGCTGAGCGTGAATTTGGGGCGGACGAAGAAGGTAAAA
>CAMWQK010000159.1 GCA_947176445.1 uncultured Clostridia bacterium
CTATTTCCTCGACGACGGAGCGTACCTCGTCACCCGCCTGCTCATCGCGCTTGCAAAATGCGCGAAGGCGGGAAAGAATCTCACCGATCTCATTGCGGATCTTCCCGAACCGAAAGAGGCGGCGGAACTTCGGCTGCATTTTACGGAAAACTGCGATTTCAAGGCGCTGGGTGCAAGCCTCATTCACGAGCTGGAACAGTACGTGGAGGACAAGCCGTACATCACCCCTGCGCCCGACAATCACGAGGGTATCCGCATCAATTTCGACAGGGATCACGGCGACGGCTGGGCGCTCGTCCGTCTCAGTCTGCACGAGCCGATCCTGCCTGTCAACGTGGAGAGCAACAAAGAAGGCGGAAACGCGCTCATTTTAAGCGAGCTGTACTCCTTCTTCACGGGATACAACTTTTTAGACTTACAACCGTTCAAAAAATTTCTTTAAGGAGTAACACAATATGAAACAGACGACCATCAACGCGATCCGCGTCCTCTCTGCGGAGGCGATCCAGAAGGCAAATTCGGGACACCCCGGGCTTCCCCTCGGATCCGCCCCCATCGCCTACACCCTCTTCCAGAATTTTCTCAAATTCAACAATCAGGATGCGAAGTGGGACGACCGCGACCGCTTTATTCTCTCCGCAGGGCACGGCTCCATGCTCTACTATTCCCTGCTCTATCTGTACGGATTCGGTCTGACGAAGGAAGACCTTCAGAACTTCCGTCAGCTCGGCTCCAAGACCCCCGGTCACCCCGAATACGGTCACACCGTCGGCGTCGAGACGACGACGGGTCCCTTAGGACAGGGCATTGCCAACGCCGTCGGTATGGCGGTTGCGGAGGCGCACCTCGCGGCAAAATTCAACCGCGTCGGCTTCCCCGTCGTCGATCACTACACCTACGCACTCTGCGGCGACGGCTGCCTTGAAGAGGGTATCTCCTACGAGGCGTGCTCGTTCGCGGGCACGCACGAGCTCGGCAAACTCATTCTCTTCTACGACGATAACGATATCACCATCGAGGGCGATACCGATATCACCTTTAAGGAGGATATCGGGGCGCGCTTCAAAGCGCAGAACTGGCAGGTCATCAAGGTAGACCTTGTAGACAGTCCCGACAACGTTCTGCTTCTCTCCAACGCGATCCGCAAGGCGCAGAAGGAGACGAAGAAGCCCTCTATCATCATCTGCAAGACGAAGATCGGCTACGGCACGCCGCTCGAAGGCAGCCACAAGTGCCACGGCGCGCCCCTCGGCGTAGAGAATTTGCAAAAGACGAAGGAAAAGCTCTGCTGGCCCGACCTTCCCGCCTTCGAAGTTCCCGAAGAGGTACTCCGCCACACGGCGCTCGCGGGCAAGCACGGCGCACGCAAACAGCGCGACTGGAACACCATGTTCAAGGAGTACGAAAAGCGCTATCCCGAACTCGCAAAAGAGTATAAAGCGGCGATGAAGGGCGAGCTTCCCGACTTTACGAAGATGGAAGATCTCTTCAAATTCGAAAAGCCGATGGCGACCCGCCAGACCTCGGCAGCCGTCC
The DNA here is from genome assembly GCA_947176445.1 of uncultured Clostridia bacterium. Classification (GTDB taxonomy): domain Bacteria; phylum Bacillota; class Clostridia; order Christensenellales; family Borkfalkiaceae; genus Gallimonas. The sequence continues at coordinate 1,537 of CAMWQK010000159.1, forward strand.
TCAACAAGATCGCGGCGGTATTGCCCTCGCTTGTCGGCGGCTCCGCCGACCTCGCCCCTTCCAACCTCTCGGATATGAAGAATACCGACAGTATCCACTACGGCGATTTCACCGCCGAGAACAAGGGCGGCAGAAACATTCACTTCGGCATCCGCGAGCATGCGATGGCGGCGATCGCGAACGGCATGCAGCTCCACGGCGGCATTCAGGCATACTGCGCGACCTTCTTCATCTTCTCCGATTACTGCAAGCACGCAATGCGCCTCTCCGCACTCATGAACCTGCACGTCGTCTATATCCTCACGCACGACTCGATCGGCGTCGGCGAAGACGGACCGACCCATGAGCCCGTAGAACAGCTCATCGCCCTTCGCTCCATTCCCAACATGAAGGTTTACCGCCCCGCAGACGGCAAGGAGACGGCGGCGGCTTGGATCTCTGCCCTCAACGGCACCGCACCTACCGCGCTCGTGCTTACCCGTCAGAATCTCCCGCAGTACGCAAACAGCGGGCTTAACGCACTCAAAGGCGGATATGTACTCGAAGACTGCGAGGGCACGCCCGACGTGCTCCTCATTGCGAGCGGTTCGGAGGTCGAACAGTGCGTCGGCGCGAAAGCGGAGCTTGCGAAGGAAGGCATCAAAGCGCGCGTCATCTCCATGCCCTGCTTCGAGGAATACGAAAAGCAGAGCGCGGAATATAAGGAGAGCGTCATGCCCTCTTGCGTCAAGGCGCGCGTGTGCGTCGAGGCGGGCTCGCCTTACAGCTGGTATAAGTATGCAGGCGAAAAGGGCGAGATCATTGCAATGAGCACGTTCGGCGCAAGCGCACCCGCTCCCCTGCTCTTCAAGAAGTTCGGCTTCACGGTCGAAAATGTCGTGGAAAAAGCAAAGAAGAGCTTGAATAAATAAGATAAGAGACATAAAAAAACAGCCGCCATGCGGCTGTTTTTTTGGTGTTCCCGGCGGGAATCGAACCCACAACGGCCCCTTAGGAGGGGGCTGTTATATCCATTTAACTACGGAAACATAGAAAATATATCTACTTCCCTATCATACAACAAATCTGTTCAAATTGCAAGTTTTTTGCGGTATGTGAATACGGAAAAAATAACTCCCCTGCGGCACTGTCGCCGCAGGGGAGTTCTTCTTATACGTTCAGATCTTCATATTGTTCTATGATCTCTTTGGACGCCTTTCTCTCTTTTCTGTACTTGATCCACATGATGAGGAAGATGATAAAGAGCAAAGTAAACAGGATTGTTAAGACGACCTGTATGAGCGGGAAGTCCTCGGGAAGCCCCAGCATGTTCGCAAGCGTGTTGCGACCGGGCACCGTGAACGTACTCTCCAAGCTCTCCGTCTCCTCTCCGTCTTCCGTGAGGAGCGTCACGTTTCCTTTCTCTCCGTCCGCTACCTTTACGACGACCGTATACTCCTTGCCCTTCGTCAGCTTATCCGAAGGCACAACGTTTCCGTCCGCGTCTTTATACTCGTAGACGAGCATATTCGCGATCGCTTCGGGCGTCCCTTCGGCAAGTTTCAGAA
>CAMWQK010000160.1 GCA_947176445.1 uncultured Clostridia bacterium
GAGCGGAGTGTTTCCGATCAGCTCCGCAATTTAATGATAGACTGCTATTGCGATATCCTCCTCAAAAATTACACTCTATCTGATTTCCTCCACTGCATTTTTGAGGCGCAGAAGCGCCTCTTTGAGCGTCTTTCGCGGACAGGCAATATTCACCCGCTCGAAGCCGCTCCCGCCCGAGCCGAACACGCATCCGTCGTCCAGCCAGAGCCTTGCCCAGTCCGTCATAAAACCACCGAGCTCCCCGTCATTCATTCCGAGGGCGGAACAGTCGAGCCAGATCAGATACGTGCCCTGCGGCTCGATGAGCTTGATTTCGGGAAGCTCCCGCCTCAAAAACTCCCGCACGTAATCAAGATTGCCCGTGAGATATGCTTTGAGTTCTTCGAGCCACTCTTCCCCGTATGTATATGCCGCCTCGCAGGCAACAATGCCCATCACGTTCGATTGACTGTATCCCGCACGGTTTATCTCCCGCACGTATTTTTCCCGAACGGCGTCGTTTTCGATATAGATATTGGCGATGTGCAGTCCCGCCAAATTGAACGTCTTGGTGGGAGCCGTACACACGGCGCAATTCTTCAAAAACCTCTCGCCGAGCGTCGCAAACACGGTGTGACGGTTTTCCCCGAATACAAAGTCGGCGTGGATCTCGTCCGCAACAACGAACACGTTGTGCTTCATACAGATCTCGCCCATTTTTCTCAATTCCTCTCTGCTCCACACCCTTCCCACGGGATTGTGCGGACTGCAAAGGAGAAAGAGCTTGACGTTGTTTTCAACGATCTTCCTCTCGAAGTCCCCGAAGTCCACACGGTAGATGCCGTTCTCTAAGATGAGCGGACTTTCAACGAGCGTTCGCCCGTTCTCCAACACGCTCTCCGAAAAGGGATAGTACACGGGCGGACAGATAAGAACGCCGTCCTTCTCTTCCGTTAAAATGCGGATCAAGGTACAGATCGCGTACACAACTCCACAGCTGAGCACAAACTTTTCGGGGTCTGTATGCCAGCCGTGACGGCGGAAAAACCAACCTGTGAGCGCGGCAAAATACCGCTCGTCGGGCTCGGAATAGCCGAATATCCCGTGCTCCGCCTTAGCTTTCAACGCGTCGATGACTTTCTCGGGCGCGCGGAAGTCCATATCCGCGACCCACAGCGGCAACACGTCCTCTGGCTTCCCCCGCTCCGCCGCGCAATCGTACTTCAAACTGTTCGTATGCCGCCTATTTATAACTTCGTCAAAATGATATTTCATGATATGATCGCCTGCTCCAAATCTTCAATCAAATCGTCTACGTTCTCCACACCGACGGAGATGCGCAGAAAGCGGTCGTTGATCCCGCGCGCCTCGCGCTCCTCCTTTGGCACGTCGGCGTGCGTCTGCTTCATGGGATAGGTGACGAGGCTCTCCACCCCGCCGAGGCTCTCCGCATACTGGAATACCTTCACGTTTGCAAGAATGCGGTTTACAAGTTGTACGTCCTTCACTTCGAAGGAGATCATGCCGCCAAAGCCCGTCGTCTGCCGCTTCGTCACCGCGTACCCCGCGTGATCCTCAAACCCGACAAAGTAGACCTTTTTCACCTCCTCCCGTCCGCGCAGCCAGCTTGCAATTTTTTGCGCATTCGCATTGATGGCGTTCATGCGGAGGGGCAGCGTCTTGATTCCCCGCTCGATGAGGAAACTGTCGAACGGCGCAAGGCAGGAGCCGAACGTCTTATAATAATAGCCGAGCCGCTCGGCAAGCTCCGCCGTCCTGCATACCGCAAAGCCCGCGAGCGTATCGTTGTGCCCGCCGAGGTACTTCGTACCGCTGTGGACGACGATGTCCGCCCCGAGCGCAATCGGCTTTTGAAAATAGGGCGTCAGAAACGTGTTATCGACGATGAGCAGCAGATTGTGTTTCTTTGCAAGCGAAGAGAGCGCGGCAAGATCGGAGACCTGTATCAAGGGATTGCTCGGCGTCTCGATATACAGTGCGCGCGTGTCCTCTGCAATGAGCGCTTCCACCTTTCCGATATCGCCCGTATCGACAAAGTCGAAGCGCATTCCCTCGAACGTATTCACATTCCGGAAGAGGCGCAAACTCCCGCCGTACAGATCGTCGGAGGCGATTACGTGCGAGTTCGGAGGGAGCGCCTTCATCACCGTCGTGATTGCCGCCATGCCCGAGGAGAACGCGAACGCCGCCGCTCCGCCCTCGAGCACGGCGACAGTATGCTCGAGATGGGCACGCGTCGGGTTGGAAAGACGGGAGTAGCTGTATTCGGACGGTACGTCTACCCCCTTATGTACAAAGGTTGCCGACTGGCAGATGGGCATTGTGAGCGTGCCCCACTCGTCCTTTTTATTTTCGTCTGCATGCAGACACAGTGTTTCAAACCGCATAATTTTTCTCCTTATTTGCTTTCTTGCCGCATAAGCGAAGCGAGTGTAATATGGTCGAAATAGTCGTTGATCATGCGATACAGCTCCGTCCACATGGGAAGCGTTCTGCAATCGCTCGACCGCCCGCAGGCTTCCGCTTCGCAGTCCAGACAGGCGACGGGCGCAAGATCACCCTCGGTGACGCGCAGGATCTCGCCGACCGAATAATCCTTTGGTGAACGGTTGAGCCTGTAACCGCCGCCCTTACCGTGCTGCCCGTCCACAAGCCCCGCCTTGGAGAGCGCGAGCATGATGCTTTCCAGATACTTCTGCGAAATCTCCTGCCGCTGCGCAATACCTTTCAGCGCAATGTAATTTTTCTCCCCCTCCTGCTCCGCAAGATCGGTCATGACCCGAAGTGCATACCTTCCGCGTGACGATACTCTCATTTGATTTCTCCCTTTACCTATTAGGTTGATAGGTAAATATATTATAACAGGTTTATTTTTCTCTGTCAAACGTCCGGCGGGATATTTTTGAGGAGATCGGAAAAAAGCGCCCCGTGCTTGAAGTAAGCACGGGGCATCGCCTCGATCATGATTATTCTGTTTTGAACGGATAGTACCGCCGTGTAAGCTCTGTTATCTCGACCCTGCCGTTACAGCTGTCGTTGCGCCCCGCCCCGCAGTCCGCTAGATAGCGCGCCCGCCCCG
>CAMWQK010000161.1 GCA_947176445.1 uncultured Clostridia bacterium
GTATGAATACGAGGCGGCACAAGGAACAGTCACGCGCCACTATTATAAGCACCTGAAGGGGGAGGAGACCTCCACCAACTCGGTTGCAACCATCTTTGCCTGGACGGGTGCGCTCAGGAAGCGGGGCGAAATAGACGGAACGAAAGAGCTCGTCGATTTTGCGGAGAAGTTAGAGAACGCGACGCGCCGCACCATTGAAGAGGGAGAGATGACGGGGGACTTGATTCCGCTCTTCCACCGCGAGGGTGTCGTTCCAAAAAAATTAAACAGCGAAGAATTTTTATACGCAATCGCAAAACGGCTTTGATAAATCGTTAAAAGGAGTACATAATGAAACTTGACGGAATTGGCTTGTTTGTAAACGATATGGCAACGATGGTGCGTTTTTACCGTGACGTGCTGGGCTTTGAGATTCAAGAGGGCGAAGATGCCGTAAACGTCTATCTCATAAAGGACGGAACGCTGTTTATGCTCTATGAAAGAAAAAATTTTGAGAGCATGACAAGCAGGAAGTACAAATATATCAAGGGGCTCAACGGGCACTTTGAAATCGCATTATACGTAGACACGTTTGAAGAGGTTGACAAGCGGTTTGCGGAGGTGGTCGGCAAAGGTGCAACCCCCGTCCTCGAACCTACAACCGAGCCGTGGGGGCAGAGAACGTGCTATATTGCCGATCCGGAAGGGAACCTGATTGAAATCGGCTCTTTCAACAAACCGTTTGAGCGGTAATAAACGCATATTGAGAGACCCCGACGCAGAATGCGTCGGGGTCTCGTCCGATTCCGTAGGTTTGTTGTCTGTTACTTGCAGCTGCACGCCTTGCCCTGCGGGTAGAGAGGCAGTTCGAAGAAGCCTGAGCAGACTTCCTGCGAATACTCCTGTGCGGGCGGGATGGCGCAGTAGCCGTAGCTGGGTACGAGCAGCTCCACCTGCATTGCAACTTTGAGAATACAGGTAAGGCATGCCGAGATGGTAAAGGAATTGGTCGCGGTATCCCACGTGCCGTCGGGAGAGACGCAGGACGCGATTGCCGTCACCGTGAAGGGCATGACGGATGCGGGCGGTACGTACATGAGAACGTCTTCCGTGATGGAGACGGTGCCCGTCGACTTTCCTTCCACGCCCGCCGCGTCGAGGTATACGATCTCGACGGGAATGGTGATGGTTGCCTGAATGCGGGCGCACTGACCGTCCGTCTGGCGCTCCACGTTGAGCCCCGTAACCGTTCCCTCGGACGAGAGCGAGCGCGCACTGATAAACGAAAGCGGATATGTAGGGTTGCTCGGCGTGGGATTTTCAAGCGCTACCGAGTATCCCTCGAGGCGCGTCTGAATAATTCCCGCGTCAAAAATTTTTTCCGCTTGAATACACACCTTTTCGCAAAGCCCGTTCAACGGATTGCCCGTAATCGTGCCGGGACAGTGATCCGATGAAAAATTGGAAAAAAATGACATTTGTTACCTCCGTGTAAAGAACCTTTGGGTTCATACTGCATTGTATGCAACGGGGGTGTTGTTGCGTGACGGGAAAAGAGAGTGACGGAGTTTAATCGTCAAGAGGTGTGACAAGCAACGTCTTATAGTCGGTATAGATGACAAAGCCTGCTTTTGATTTGGGCGGCTTTTTTACGTTTTTGACCTTCGTATAGTCCACGGAGATGCTCCCGCCCTTGTTTCCGTCTGAGTACTTGGCGCAGACTCTTGCGGCGTACAGAAGAACATCGTCGGGCACGGGCTTTCCGTCCGACTTTATCACAACATGGCTGGAATGGTATTTCTGCGCATGCAGCCATAGATCATCGCCGGAAGAAGCACGGACGAGCCTGTCGTTTTGCAGATTGTTGCGCCCTGCGAGGATCTTAAATCCGCCGCATTCGAAGGTGCGGTAGGGAATTTCGGGCGGGGCTTTTTTCGTGCGCGTCTTCTGCACTTTGATGAGCTCTGCCGCCGTCAGTTCCTCCTCGACGGAGCGGAGATCTTCGCCCGTCTCCGCCGTCTCGATGAGCGCGGAGAGGCTTTTGAGGTATTCGATCTCGCTGAGCGTCTCCGCCTCCTGCGGGGCGAGCACTTCGAGCGTGCGCTTTTGCTTGCGGTACTTTTTATAGTAGCTCTGCGCGTTCTCCGAGGGGGTGAGGCGCGGATCGAGCGTTATCTTCAACATACCGCCGTTCTCGTCGTAATAGTTATACAGCTCGCACGCGTTTGCGCCCCTTTGAATGGCGTAGAGGTTGGCGGTGAGAAGTTCTCCCTTGATGCGGTTCTCCTCCGCGCCGAGGCAGGACTGCCGCTTTTCCACCGTCTGCGCGAGGCGCTTCTGGTGCTTTTTGAGCGCGCTTGAAACGGCGGAGGCAAGGGCGCGACGCTTGCCTTCGAGCCCCTTCTTTGCCCGACGCTTCTGATAGAAATAGGACTGCGCTTCGGAGAGGGTGGAAAAGGGAATTGCGCCCGTAATTTGCCGCGCGTAGAAATCGACGGGAACGCCCTCGCGTTCGAGAACGCAGGGCGAGACCTTGTCGGAGAAGATATACTCATGCACGTATTTTGGAAGATCGCCGCCGCGGTAGCTTGCGGCAATCTGCTCCGCCGTGCAGGGTGCAAGCCCCGAAACCGCTGTAAACAGCGTATGTGCAAGGTCGGCGGGCGGCTCTTTGAGTAGGGCGGAGAGTGCGGAAAAGTCGGAGGGGTTGACCTTGTCCTGCGGGGCGGGAAGAGTGTATTTCACGCCCGAGAGGATAAAGCGTTTGTGGCTCTCGTCGAGCGTGGTCATTTTCATCGCGCCGAGGATGGTGCCGTTCTCGATGAGAATGGCGTTGGAGTACTTGCCCATGATCTCCACGTTGAGCGTGCGCTCGCACGAGGAAAAGTCGGAAAGGCAGCGGACGCGGAAGGATAAAATTCGCTCGAAACCGATCGTCTCCACCGAGAGGATCTCCGCGCCCTGCAAGTGCTTGCGAAGGAGCATGCAGAAGTTGGGGGCGACAAGGGGATTTTCCTTTTCGGCCTCGGTGAAATAGACGCAGCAATCGTAGGCGTTCACGTTGACGGTGAGTTTC
>CAMWQK010000162.1 GCA_947176445.1 uncultured Clostridia bacterium
GGAGGTTTCCTACGTGCCGGGTGAAGGCTATCCCGCGGGGGAACTCAAACACGGAACGCTTGCCCTCGTCGACGAGCGGTCGCCCGTCGTTGCCGTATTGACGAACAGACGGCTCGCCGAGAAGACGATGAACGCCGTTCATGAAGTTGCGGCGCGGGGCGCACGGGTGTTTCTGATCACGAGCCTTCCCGAATATCAGAGCAGAAAGGAAGTGTTTGCGTCCGTACTCGTTCCGCGGTGCAGCGAGATGTTTTCGCCTGTGCTTTCGGTGATCCCGCTACAAGCGCTTGCCTACTATACGGCGATCGCCTGCGGAAACAATCCCGATCAGCCGCGCCACCTCGCCAAGTCGGTCACGGTTGAATAAAAAGAGACACCCTGCAAGCAATCTGCGGGGTGTTTTTTTATTGAAATGAAACACAATAGTAGAAAAACGCTCTCATTTCTTGACATTAATATATACGGCGTGGTATAATTTCGTCATATATTTTCCATGAAGTGTAAACATAAGCGAAAAGAGGCGGCAAGGGAACAAACATGAAAAAGCTGAAATTAAAACGATCGATCGCATTTGCTGCGGTTGCATCCATACCGCTGTTTGCGGGGTGTTGGCTGCTCGGATCGGGAGAAGAAAATCTGTCTTTACGGCAGGCTCTGGCGTATTCCGAGGCGAATATCCAGAGCAGGAGCGGTGAAAATGCTCTGCTCTCCGATACGGGAAGTCTGACGGGGGAGCGGATAGATTACGAGCTTCCTTCCTGGACGTTCGGCGTCTTCCCCGGCGTGAGTGCGCCGCGACTCGAACACGGTGACGAGTTTCTGTTTGCGGGCGTGCCTCAGCCGGACGGGTATCGGCTGATTTGTAATAACGTTGTCGTTGTTGACGGCATGGAGATCGCAGACGGCTGGGATCCCAAGACTCCGGGCGGGCAGTACGATATCGCAACATTCACGCTTGCGCGCACCTATCGCGAAGTTGAGGAAATCATCTGTAAGGACGAGATTCGCTCCAACTGGTGGAAGTACTTCAACGACTATATGCCCGTCGGGAAATATTCGATCACGTTCAACGTCTCTACGGTTTCCGTCACGCAACATACGCACTGGTGGAACGACGAAGTGCACGGCGACGGAACGGAGACGGCATACGGAGAATCTTCGCATTCCTTCACGTTTGAGGTGTACGCCGATACCTTTACGATCGACGACTCCGATTTTAACTCTTACGAAAGCGTAAACGCCTATGAAGTGAATATCAAAGCGTTGCAAGGCGGAGATTACAGTGCGTTCTTCCTTCCGTCAAGCGGCGCAACGTTCTCGCCGAACATCATTACAAGGAGCATGGTACAGGCGGAGGGGGATGCCAACTACTGGGCGGTCAATGCGGACAAGTATTTCGACGAAGAGCCGCAGATGGGTTACAACCTCGGCAGCATGTATAACAACGTCTATCTGCCCGAAAGCGCCGATTGGAGCGAGTACATCGATACGCCTGCAAGTTATAAAGTGTTCTATATGGCGACGATGAAGAACTACGAGAGCGTGCCGAGCATGTCGGACGAGCGCTATACGAAGTTTTTCAACGTCATCGTATACAGGGAAGTGAGCATTCCCGTGCTCAGTCAGACGGAGTTTGTTTATACGGGACAGGAGATCACGGCGGAGACCTCTGCCGATATCCCGCCCGCGGAGCGCGTTCTTTACAGCGTTTCGGGCAATCGACAGACGAATGCCGGCAACCATAAGGCGACGTTTACGCTCGTCGATCGGGTGCATTATAAATGGGAAGGCGGCTCATCCGAGGCGGACTGTGAGGTTCCCTTTGAGATCGTAAAAGCGCCCGTCACGCTTCCGACGCTCACGCCGAGAGTGTATACGGGCAGTGCGCAAAAGGCGGATATCACCGCTTTGAAGGATCACAATAATCTCCCGATCTTTACGATCATACACGGAGACGGACATTCGGACGGCAGCTATACCGAAGCGGGAACCTATGAGATCGTACTCGCATTGAGAGATCCCGATAACTATCGCTGGGTGGACGAAGAGGGAGTGAACGTGGCGCCGAGCGGGGAAATTGCCGTAGATTTTGTTATCGACAAGGCAACTGACAGTTGGGCTACGCCCGTTCAGCTTCTTTCGTGGCACTATGGCTCGTATCATACGGTATATAATGCCGTATCGGGCGCTGCGGCGTCGACGAGAACGGTCTATTATACGGTTGCCGATGCAGAACAAACCGTTTTTGCGGAACTTGACGCGTTTACAGTCAACGATGATTATGCGGACGAGCTGACAAATCTCTCTTGCGGAGAGTATTACATCCGTGCGTCCGTTACCGACGGTACGAATTATCTGCCGCTGTCTTCCGAATGGATGAAGTTTGAGGTGCTTCCCGGATACAACGAGTGGACGGAGACGCCGGGCATTACGCCCTGGCGGTACGGCGAATACGATGAAGAGATCAACAGGGCTTACGGTGCGGCGGCGCACGGCGAGACGGAGTTTGTGTTCTATCGCTTGAACGGCGACGGGGAGCGGATCGGCGACGGCTATCCGCTGATGAGTGAGTTTGCGGACGAGGACGACTACAATCGGATCCCCGGCGGAACGTATGAAATGACGGTAAGCTCCAGCGGCGGAGAGAATTATGCGGGTTTGGAGCAGTCGATCGTGTTTGAAGTGCTGCCCGGCATCAATTATTGGGAAGTGACGCCTAATATCGAGCATTGGGTATACGGCAACGTCCCCGGAAGGATCACGGGCAGGGCAAGATTCGGCGAACCCGTGTTTACCGTGGTGACGACGGACGGCGTTGAGATATACAACAGTGTAACGGGTAAAAACGAGCTCTCGGCACAGCGACCGGGAAACTATATCCTGAAAGCGCGGGTGGAAGAGACTTCGAACTATCTCGGATTGAACGATTACGAGGTGGAGTTCAAAGTGTTCGGAACACTCACGAACGTCTGGCTCGTTCTCCCTGCCATTCAGGGCTGGCCGGAAGGGGATCCTCCCAATA
>CAMWQK010000163.1 GCA_947176445.1 uncultured Clostridia bacterium
GCTCGACATACGCCTTCGCCTGCTTCTGCTTTTCCTGCGCACGCTCAACGGCAATCTCTGCGTTCTCTTTCCGCTTCCTGTCCGCAACGCACTCCTTCGCCGCCGCAATCGCGGTCGCCGCCCGTTCAAGCCGGGAGAGCTCTCTTTCAAGCGTCTCGATCTCACCGCGCGCACTTTCGAGAACGGAGAGCCGCGCCTTCGTGCGCTCCGCTTCGCGCGCCTTTTCGAGGAGTGCGTTAAGCCGCGTCTCCTCTATGCGCGCTTTTTCAAGCGCGGTTTTGAGGCTCTGCTCCTGTACGCGTAGCTTATCGCCCGCTACGCTAAGTTCCTTCACGCGCTCTGCGGTGACCTCCGCGTACGGCTCCAACCGCGCCGCGAGAATTTCGTATTCCTTCATGGAGAGCGCAAAGCGCGCATTGACTTTTTTGACGAGCCGTTCGCCGTACTCTTCAAGATCGAAGAGGCGGGAGACGAGCTTCAACCGATCGGAGCGCTGCGACTTTACAAACTGCGCAAACTCCCCCTGCGGGAGCGCAATGCACTTTTCAAAGTCGCGCTGTTCAAGCCCGACGATTTTTTCGAGCAGTGCGTTGCTCTCGCGCACGCCCTCGGCGAGAGCAAGCAGGCTCTCCCCCGTCCGCTCGAATACCTTCACGCTCTGCACGGCGTTTTTACGCTTGACCTCGCGCTCCACGCGGAACCGCCGCCGCGCGCCCTCGTAAGTGATTTCAAACTCGAAGTTGACGTACGCTTTGTCCGTCTTATAGTTTATGATATCGACGATACTTCCCGTGCGGGAGCGGGACACGCCGCCGTACAGCGCAAAGCCGATACAGTCGAGCACCGTGCTCTTGCCCGAGCCGGTGTCGCCGAAAATGCCGAAGATTCCGAATTCAAGAAGGTAGTTGAAGTCCACCGCCGCGCGCTCGGAAAAGGAATTGATACCGCAAAATTCAAGGTAGACGGGTCTCATACTTCCTCCGTAAGGAGCGAGAGAAACGCCTCAGTGAGCGCGCCGTCCGCCTCCGTGCCGTATACCGACTGATAGTATTCCGAAAACAGTTCCCTGGAAGAGAGCCGCGAACGGCACACAAGTTCCGTACTCTCCCCGCCCGCCACGAGCGCGATGAGCGAGACGAGCCCACGGTTTGCATCGCCCAGCGCCTGCGTCTCCATACTGCTCAGCGGCGCGTCGAGGTGCAGCGTGAGTTCGATATACGAATTTTCATACTGCGGAAGGAGCGCGAGCGCCTCGGGAACGCCGTTGCATTCCAGCCGAACGAGCTTCTTTCCGCTGCGCAGCGGAACTTCCCTGATATTATTTACCGCGTTCCCCTGCGTATCAAACACGATCACGCACTTTTGCGTGTTCGCCTCGTCAAAGGAATATTGTAGAAGGGATCCGCTGTAATACACGCTCTCCCCCAGCTTTTGCTTTTTATGAAGATGCCCGAGCGCAACGTACGCACCCTCGGGAAAGAGCCTGACGGGCACGGCGCGCGCGCCGCCGAGATCGATATCCCGCTCGCTCTCGCTCGTCTTTCCGCCCGCAACAAACAGGTGCGAAAGTATAATATGAGCGGCGGCTTTGTCGTACCCCGCCTCGCCGCGGCTTATCCACCGCGCGACCTTTTCGGGATACGTCTCCTCCGTCTTTTCCTCTTTGAAACGCGCCTCGTTGGGATAGGGCAATGCGTTGATATACAGACGCTCGCCCTTCTCATTTTCGAGCAGGATATACCCCTCGCCCGAGGCAACGACGTGCACGGGGCGGTCGCTCCCCGTCCGCATGACAGTAGGCTGATTGCCGAAGATGTAAATGCCGTGCTCCTCTGCAAGCGCGGCTGCGGCGGCGACGCGTACGCCGTCATCGTGATTTCCGCTCACGACAACTACGGCGCGGTGCTCCCCCGCCAACTTTTTTACGGTGCAGTAAAAGACCTCTTCCGCCTCGGCGGGCGGGAGATAGGTATCAAAGACGTCCCCTGCAACGAGGACGACTTCCACGCCCTCGCGATCGCAGATTTCAGAGATTTCGTCGAGCGCCTCGATTTGCTCCTCTAAGCGCTCTCTGTCCATAAGACGTTTTCCGATATGCCAGTCGGATGTGTGCAATACGGTCATTTTACCTGCCGATTTTCGGGAAAATTTTCCTGCGGGGCAAAATGTGTTTACTTTTGCGCGCAGAATGTGCTATACTATTATACAACGGCTCACAAAAAAAATCAAGCGGTTCGGGGTTAAATATGTCATTCAGCACTTTTTCAAAAGAATTTACGGCGAATATGTTCACCAGCGTCGAAAATCAATTCATCACCAAGTATCTGCCTCAGGCGGACGGCGACGCGGTGAAGGCATATCTATACGGCTTATACCTTTGCAGCTGCGCCGAAGAGTTCGACGCGGAGGCTTGCTCCAAGCTGCTCCGTATTCCCCTTTCGCGCCTTATTGATATCTTCGGATTCTGGGAGGAATGCGACCTCGTGCACGTCCTCTCCCGTGATCCGCTGTACGTGCAATATCTGCCCGTCAACTCCGCGATCGGCAAACCCAAGCCTATCCGCGCCGAGAAGTACCTCGAATTCAACCGCGAACTTATGAAAATTTTGCAGAGCGTGAAGGTGGATTTCGGCTCGACGGAAATGCAGCGACTCATCGAGTTCCTCGAAAAGTACCCCATGGAGCAGCAGGCGCTCCTCCTCGTCGTGCAGTACTGCGCCCAGAAGGACGGCGACGAGCTCAACGTCCGCCATATTCTCAACGCCGCGGGCAAGCTCTGCAAGGATCAGAAATACACCTACGAGCAAGTCGAGGAAGTATATTCGGGCGTCCTCGGTGCGGAGAATGATCTCGTCTATGCGGTCGCAAATAAGATCGACTATAAAATGCAGAACGCCCGCTCCTACCGCGAAGAATACATACAGCCTTGGCTGAACCGCGGACTGACGAAAAAGCAAATTCTGACGGTTGCCGAAACCTGCCGCATGTGGAACTGCCATACCTTCCTCGGCATGAGCGTTGC
>CAMWQK010000164.1 GCA_947176445.1 uncultured Clostridia bacterium
GAACTTTTCTAAAATCATTTCGCGAGGAGGGTTTCCCTCCGCTGCGAGCCTCAATTTGCGCAATCCCTTGCGCTTGTTGTCTGTTGTTGCACTTTGACAGCAACCTAAGCTCAACAAGAAAGTTAATTTCCTCGATGAATTTGTTTTGTTGCCCTTCCAAAACAAATTCATCGAAATCTGCGGCTAAAAGAGCGGCGCAAATACCTTTGCGATCTCGCAGATCGCCCGCCAGAAAATATTTTTCTTCGTGCCCTCCGCCGTCTGTAACGCGGAAACTTCAAACGTCTCTTCAACGTCCGCTTTGAGTTCCATGACCGCCTTCGTCTTGTACATGAACACCGCATTCTCGAAATGGTGCAACAGCGAGCGATAATCGAGGTTGATCGTCCCCACGATCCCCACCTCGTCGTCTGCAACAAAGCTCTTGGCGTGGATAAATCCCGGCGTGTACTCGTAGATTTTCACGCCCGCCTTCATGAGCGCGGAGTAGTTGGAACGGGTGAGCGCAAACGGGATCTTCTTATCGGGAATATGCGGCACGATGATACGCACGTCCACACCCCGAAGCGCCGCCGAGACGATCGCCGAACGCATGCGATAATCGATAATCAGATACGGCGTTGTGATATACACGTACTTCTTTGCCGTATTGAGTACGTTGATATACGTCTCCTCGCCGATCTGACTGCCGTACAGCGGACGCGGACCGTCGCCGTAGGGCTGGACATACCCCTCGCCTTCAAACGTTTCGTAAGTTTCGTTCATGTAGGGTGCAAATTCTTCCGTCTCCTTGCTGCGGAGATTGTACAGCTGTAAAAACATGAGAATGAGCCCGCGCACGCCCTCGCCTTCGAGGCGCACCGCCGTGTCCTTCCACTGCCCAAACGGGTGCGTTTCGTTGATGTATTCGTCGGCGAGATTGATACCGCCCGTATAACCGATCTTTCCGTCGATGACGGCGATCTTGCGGTGATCGCGGAAGTTGTGCACGTTGGTAACGACGGGCACGAACGGGTTAAATTTGACGCACTTGATCCCCGCCTTTCTCAGTTCCTTATAGTACCCCGCGCGGATCTTGCCCATGCAGCCGATATCGTCGTAGATGACGCGGATATCGACGCCCGCCTTTGCCCTCTCTTTGAGAATATCGAGGATGGTATACCACATCTTTCCGCGCGCGATGATAAAGTATTCGAGGAAGATATATTTCTCCGCACGCTTCAAGTCGTTTACAAGACTTTCAAAGAACACCTCGCCCGACTTCAAATACTGCGTCTTTGTGTTCGTATAAAGGACGGCATCCGAACTCTGCCGATTGAGGGAATAAGATACGTCTGCCCAGTCGCCGAGATTCGAACACTTTTCGGGCGATTCCTCAATGAACTTGCGGGAAAACTCGTAGATCTGGAGATATTTCCGCCGCTGACGCCGCGAGGGGCGGTTGTGCGAAAATACGACGTAGATTGCAACGCCGAACACGTTGAGACCGACGACGCAAAGTAGCCACGGGATCTTCGTCTCGGGCAGCATGTCGCGATTGACGATATGCAACACGGTGACGATGAGAATCAACCATTCGAGCATCTGCAACGCCCAGCGCGCCCACGCGCCCGCCGTAGGAAAATACGCGTAGAGCACTTCGGTCAAAAGATGAACGCCGCCGACGACTACGACAACGTCGACGATAAATAACACGATAATGGTCAGCCCGATGAAAAAAAAGCGGCTGAAAAATATTTTTAAGTATCTCTTCATAGGCAATCTGATTATAGCACACTTCGTGCAAAATTGTACGTCTTTTCGGTATATTGCGTATACACAAAGCACCCGCACGGCGCTTGCTTGACCGCATACTCATTTTCGGGCAAGACACCTTGGCGCGCACAGTGCAATTTTTTCAGCGACGGCAACCCGCTAAACGCATTCCATGCGATATCGCTTGCAGCAATGCTGCAGAGGTCGATTTCTTCCAGAGAGAAACAGCGGTAGAACGCGCTGCTGCCAATCCTGCCGTTCTTAATTTCTACCCGTTTCAACGTATCGGGCACGGAATAGGCTTCCGCACGATCAGCGCTAAACAGGTATCCGAGATCGTCCTCTCCGCCGAGAAACGGAAAGGTCAGATCGGAAATCCGCTTGCATGCCGAAAGCGCGCCGCGATCGTAAAAGGAAACATTTGGAACAATCATCTTTTCCGTATTCGGACAGCCCGCCACAAGCCGCTTTCCGCCCACCGTTTGCAGCAGAATCGCACCCTCTTCCACTTGATACGGAGCGTCCGCCGTTACAACTTCGAGTGCGTCCGAGAGGAGTGCCTCGGGCGAAAATTCTGCGCCGCTGCGAATATGCAGCTCTCGCGCTCCCGTCTCTTTAAGGAGCGATTTGGGCAACGCGCCGAGCAGCTCTACGCGCTCTGCGGGAAACAAGCTACTGCGCTCCACCCGCTCGCCCGTATAGCGGAAGCATTCGCCGTCGCAGAAGAGAACGTTTCCGAACGAGCGGTAGCTCGCCGCGTGTTCGATGCGGTTCGCGCCTTCGGCGGAGACGGACAAGAGCTCGGCAAGCGAGCCGTGAAAGAGAATCGCGCATACCGCTTTTGCCCGATCGCTCATGATAATTTCGCCGCGAACGCCATCACGCTTCAAAATTACACTTTTTTCATCAACACCGACAAGCGCGTTGTATGCCGAAAGATAGCTCTCGCTTGTCACGTGCCCGTCCGCCCACACACAGGAATAGAGATCGTCGCCCGCGCCGCCGATGCTCTGCGGCAGCGGAAGAATGAGGCAGAGAAAACAGGCGAGGAAGTACGCCGTCGAAAAGGCAATGAAGAAACTGCGACGAATGCGCCCCTTTACCATCTGTGATCGTGCAGCTCTCCCGCCGAACTCAACCCGCGGAAGTCGTTTTGCCGAAGCCCCTCGTACACGGCGATCGCCACCGAGTTGGAGAGGTTGAGCGAGCGGCTCTCCTCGATCATGGGAATGCGCACGCAGTCGTCGGGGTGGGCAAGG
>CAMWQK010000165.1 GCA_947176445.1 uncultured Clostridia bacterium
GTGAATGCGGGAACTTACCAGATTACGCTTGTCATGAACGACTTTGCCAACATGCAGGGGCGCGGGGCGGATGTGGAAGATCGAACGATCCCGTTCGTTATCGAGAAGGCGACGAACTCGTTGACCTCCGCGATCGAGATCGAGGGCTGGACGTACGGCAGTTACGATGCAAATGCGAATGCGCCTCATGCGACGGCGAAGTTCGGAACTCCCGTGTTCTATTACGCTTCGAGTATCGATGGCGAATATACGACGGGCGCGCCGAGAGGGGAGAACGCAGGCGAATACTTCGTACGCGCTTACGTCCCCGGAACGGATAACTACTTAGAGTTCGCGCTTACCGACGGCAATGCGGTTTCCTTCCGTATCTCGCCCGTACGCGTTGCGCTTCCCACGCTGAATATCATCAGCGAGGGCGAGGGCAAGAACGATACCTACGCGGCAGCCGATCTGAGCGCATCGATCAACGGCTTCAATGCAACGCTCATGAGTATCAACTACGACGGCAGAATCGCAATCGCGGGCAACGACGTAGAAGTGTTTGCTCGGAACGCCGGAACGTACACCGTCACGATCGCCTTTAACGACAGTGTGAACTACGTCTGGGCTTGGGATGGCGATGCGGCGGTAATGAACAACAGCGTTGTAACGCTCGATTGGACGATCGTCAAAAAGCAGATTGCAATGCCCACGGCAAACGAAAGTCTCTTTATTGTCAACGGCGGCGTGCTTGTATACATTCCCGAAGGGTTTGACGCTGAGATCATGGATATCAGCGGAAACGAGCAGGGCTACGGCGGAGAATTCGCGGTAGTCGTAACGCTGAAGGATCTCAGCAACTACGAGTGGATCGGCGGTACGAACGGTGCGGTTGAATTCACGTGGCAAATCGTCGGCGTCAACACCGTATTTGCAGTCATCGTCGGAGTTCTCTCGGGCGGATGCGGGCTCGCGGTAGCGGCAGCGGTAACGCAGGGTGTGCTTTTGAGAAAGAGACGCCTCGCAGACGAGCAAGGTCCGAAGGACGATACTGCGGAGCCTGAACAACAGGACGCACAATCGATAAACGAACTGGAAGAGGAGGAGAAATTCAATGACTAATACAAATGCACTTTTGGTGAGCTTGTTCTCACCCGCTCAGATCGTTGCGATGGCGCTTGTTGCTGTGCTTCTGGCGCTGCTCATCGGTCTCAACCTGTACATGATGTACCTCAATCATAAGCGCGGTGAGCACAAGATGCACACCAAGCAGTTGCAACAGCAGCGCGACGCGTTGATGGATAAACTCGTCGCCCTGCGTGACGGTACATACGTCCACGAATCCGATGCCGAAGGGAACGGCGAAGGGAAATCGGTCGCCCTTGTGGAAGAGGAAGTCGACACGAGGGATGACGACGACTTCGTCGGCGAAAGCGAGGAGAGCGAGGAGCAGGAAGCCGAGATCGAAATCGACGAGTCGGGCAAAGTCATTCGCTATAACCGCAGCTTTACCGCCCGCGTCATTCAGTCGACGGACGACGTCAAGACGCGCTATTCCGAGCTGAAAAACTATCTCCTGTCGTTTGAGAACGTGCGTGCGCGTATCAGCTGGCGTCACGAGCTCTTCTCGATCGGGAAAAGAACGATCGCAAAGTTCAACATGCGCGGTAAGACGCTCTGCCTGTGCCTTGCGACCGATCCCAAGCTGTTCGACGGAACGAAGTACCTTGTCGACGATCTCTCCGTTCGCAACAAGAAAAATCCCATGCCCTGTATGTACCGTATCAAGAGCGAACTTCGCATGCGCTATGCGAAGGATCTGATCGACGTCGTCATGGCAGGTTTCAACACAGTACGCAAAGAGACGTACGAGAGCACCGATTTCGTCATGCCGTATGAGGCAACGCAGGTGCTCATCAAGCGCAAGCTCATCAAGCAGGTCGGCGATGAACTCAGCGACATCGAGCGCGAAGAGGCGCTTGCATCGTCCGAGGGCATCCGCTACAACCGCAGCTTCGAGGCAAACCTGCGCCAGTCGAGCGATATGATCAAAACGGCGTATACGAAGCTGAAAAACTATCTGCTTGCGCACAGCGGCATGTCGGCTCAGATCAACTGGCAGTACGAGTCTTTCCGTCGCGGAAAGAGCGAGATCGCGGCGCTCACGATGAGCGGCAAGGATCTTTGCCTGTGCATTGCGGGTGATCCGAAGAAGTTACAGGGCAGCAAGTTCAAGACGGAAGATCTCTCCGCAAAGAACCCCGAAACGAGCGTTCCCGTTCTCTACCGCATCAGAACCTCGCATAGCCTTGTGGTTGCGCAGCAGCTCATCGACCGTCAATTCGGCGAGCTTGGGATCTCCAAGGTCGAGCGCATGGAAGAGAGCTACGATCTTTCCTTCATGTCGACGAGCGCCCTCGTTGAGAAGGGGCTTGTCAAGGTGATCGAGGGCGAGAAGAGCGTGCCTTATACGCGTCAGGAAGAGCACGCAGCTCCTGTGATCGAAGCGCCTGCTGTAGGACTTCTCCCCGAGGCGAATAAGGAAGAGCCGAAAGCCGAGGAACCCAAAGAGGAGACTAAGGCAGAGGAGCCCAAGAAGGAGACGAAGAAAAAGTCTCACGAAGCGCCTAAGGCAGAATAAGCAAGATAAGTAAAATAAAAACCTCGCGGGTTTTACCCGCGAGGTTTTTTGTTTGTTCGGATATGGTAAGCGGTAGTTTGTGTTCTAAAAAGCTCTTGTTAGAATTGGTTCATGCCTAAATGTCAATTCACTTGCTTTTGAGCTTGTTATATGTTATATTTTACTTGTATAATAATACATCTTCCTATTAATTTTCTGCAAAACGCTAAAAAAATTTTCAAATGTGGCAGCCATTTGTCATATATATCATAATATAGTTAAATAGAAAACTTAATTTAGGCGGTATGTATGCTTGCATATTGGCTGTTAGAGGGCGTCTAAGAGCCGTTATATACTGCATATCCTGCGAGGATTGTCATAGATAAAAAAACGG
>CAMWQK010000166.1 GCA_947176445.1 uncultured Clostridia bacterium
TGACAGAGGCGGCATTATAGCCGTCACAATGCCGGGGTTCGGCAAGACGAAGGATACGAAGAGCAACGCGCTCGCGCTCATGGAAGCGATGAATGCGACCGTCAAGACGGTCGATATCACGGGGACAGTTCTCAAACACTTCGAGGATATCGGGCACGATAAGAATACATTCGACGCAACGTACGAGAACGCGCAGGCGCGCTACCGCACGATGATCCTCATGGATCTTGCAAATCAGACGGGCGGGCTCGTCATCGGCACGGGCGATCTTTCAGAGCTCGCGCTCGGCTGGTGTACCTACAACGGCGATCATATGAGTATGTATGCCGTTAACTGCTCGGTGCCCAAGACGCTTGTAAAAACGCTCGTAAAGTATGAGGGCGACCGCCTCGGCGGGCAGGTAAAGAAGGTGCTCGACGCGGTGCTTAGTACCGAGATTTCTCCCGAATTGCTCCCGCCCGACAAGGCGGGCAAGATCGCGCAAAAGACGGAAGATCTCGTCGGACCGTACGAGCTGCACGACTTTTTCCTCTATCACTTTATCCGCCGCGGGGAGAGTCCTTCGAAAATTTACTACCTCGCGCAGCGTGCCTTTGAGGGCGCGTATAGCGACGCGACCATCAAAAAGTGGCTGGTAAGTTTCTACCGCAGATTTTTCTCTCAGCAGTTCAAGCGCAACTGCGTGCCCGACGGGGTGAAGATCGGTTCGGTATCGCTCTCGCCCCGCGCAGACTGGCGTATGCCGTCCGACGTACAGGCGTCGCTCTGGCTTGACGAGGCGGAAAAGCTGTGATCACCTATGAGGAAGTAAAAAAGGAGCTGTTTTCGCACGAGGACGAAAAGTATCGCGCCTTTCATGGCAAGCTCTTAAAAAATCCGAGTATTCAACTCATCGGCGTGCGTATGCCCATTTTGCGCAAGCTCGCCAAGGGCTGGAAGGGGGAAGCGGAAGCGTTTCTCACCTTTCCCGATGAATACTACGAGGTGACGTTTTTGAAGTGCGCCCTCGTCGGCATGTTGCCCTTCGGGGAGTTCTGCAAGGCGGTAGACGAGGTCGTTCCGCTCATCGATAACTGGGCGACGTGCGATTGCTTCGACGCAAGCTGCATCAAAAAACACCGAGAGGAGTTTTTGCCCTATGTCGAGCGGTATCTTTCGGACAAGCGGGAGTTCGTCGCACGGTACGGGCTCGTCACGCTGCTGCACTACTACGTAGAAGAACAGTATCTGCCGCTCATCTTTAAGAGCGCGGAGAGGGCGAACGCGGAACAGTACTACGTGATGATGGCGGCGGCATGGCTGATTGCCGAAGTGATCGTAAAGTTTTACGATCGCGGGCTTGCGTATCTGAAAGAAGGAAAACTCCCCGCGGCGATCCACAACAAGGCAATTCAGAAGGCGCGCGAGAGCTTTCGGTTAGATAAGGAACAAAAACAGCAATTAAACGCACTGAAAAGATAAAAAGAAGCCGCGGCAATTCGCCGCGGCTTCTTTCCCTATTTAGACATAGTGTTGGTCAAAAATGATATTACAAATAGTTCCACTTTTCCTGAACGGGAAAAGTGACTAATGTTGGAAAGTGTAGCGCGAATTGACTTCGCGCGTAAAGCACTTTCACGACAGCAGCAATCACGACGTTTTATTGCACTACGAAACGCCTTCCACGTGTGAGCGTAGCCCGTGGAGCGAGCACGCTTTCGCCGAATGTAGAGAGGCGACAAGGCGTAGGGCAAAAAAACGTGTGAGTAACTCAAAAGATATTTTCAAGTGCGGGACTGTACGTGTCGGGTAGACAGGTACAGAGGTGAATGAGGATTTCCAGTTTGGCGAGGGCGAGCGGGTATTCCTGCTCTCCCACAAGGCGCACCGTCTCCGAGAGATAGTCGTCGATGCGCGAAATGTCGTTGTGCGGGATCCACACGTGCAGGCGGCTCTTGCGCTCCTCCCAGGAGACGCGGACTGCCTTTGCGTCTTCCACATTTGCCGTCTCTTCCTCCGTCTTATTGTAAAGCGCTGTCAGCTCCTGTTCGAAGCCCTCGAACTCGTTCGAGACAAACCCCCATTCGAAGAGCGCTGCGCCCAAGAGGAGCAAGGCGGAGATGATGATTGCAGTCAGAGATTTTACCACGTTTTGCCTCCCGGATACTCTGTCCGTATCGTCTTGAATTTTTGTTTTTTCACTTGCAGATACAATTTGCCGTTGCCGTCTGCCGTCAGAACCAGCACATCCTTTACCCGCTTGACGCCCTCGTTTTTGAGAATTTCATCAAAGAATTGTTGCTCGATCCCCGAGACTTCGAGATTCTTCGCATCGTAGCTCCCGTTGTCGATAATGACGAGCGGAAGGGAATTCTGCATTTCCTCGTAGTCTTGCTTGGGCAGGGCAGACAGTTTTCCGTTTGCCTCGTAGAGGGCATAATCGACGCTGTCGAGGGAGAAATATCCCGCCGAGCGGAGCGACTCGATGAGGTCGGATACGTCGAGATTGTTCTTTTTGAGTTGATAGTCGTCGATCCCGTTCTTGTTGATGACGAGGCTGGGCTTGCCGCTGATGAGCGATTTCAAGGGCTTGATTTTGAGGTCGAGCAGAGTGACGATCTCGTGCAGGACGTAAATGGTCACAACGGAGATGATCCCGTACAGAAGGGGAATGGAAGCGTCCGCCATGGGGATGCAGGCAAGCTCTGCGATGAGCAGGGTGATGACGAGTTCGAAGGGCTGCATTTCGCCGATCTGTCTCTTGCCCATGAGCCGCATAATAACGAGCAGCACGACGAAGATGATCGCCGTACGAATCATAACGAGTACCATATACAAAAGTATCTTTTATTTTTGCGAAAATATGTAAATCCGCTTGCTTTTTCGGGGCGTATTGCGTATAATACGG
>CAMWQK010000167.1 GCA_947176445.1 uncultured Clostridia bacterium
GCCCTGGAATGCAAATACATACTGGGCGCAGATCTCGGTGAACTTCGGCGAAGCATCCGACCTCGAACCGTTCAGCCAGATCGTTTCCTTCACGGTAGAAAAATACACGCTGGAAGCAAGCAATATCCAGTGGGGCACGGAGACGGGAACAACTTACGACCGCGGCGAGCACATGCGCACGGCTTCGGCGATTGCGTCGACGCTTCCCAAGTCGGGCGATGCGACGCTGGACGGGGTCGTTCCCACGCTCACGGTTAAGGCATGGGACGGTAGCTGGAAAGACAAGGTCACGAATGTTCTCTATAGCGGAAACGACGTTACCGCGTACACCGTCTACATCTATCACGACGTGAACCTCGGCAACTATCAGGTCGGCGAAAAGACATTGAGTGCGACCTATCAGATCGATCCCAAGTCGATCACGAGCATTGTCGTAAACGATCAGAGCAGAATTTACGGCAACGCAAACCCGACGTCGTTCACGTTCACCTGTTCGGACATCATCTCCGGCGATACCGACGTTCTGCAATTTGCCATTCTCGACGGTAACACCGCCGTTACGAGCAGTACGCCCGTCGGCGATACTTACGAGATTGTTCCGAGCTTAAAGACGGCGAACGGCAACTACGTATTTGCCGATGATATTTCGATCACGAACGGAAAATTTGAAATCACGAAGCGCCCGATCACAGTTACGATCAAGGCAAATCAGAGCGCTGTATACGGTGCGAACTTCGACCTCAATGCCGCAAACGGCATTTACACGGTCAGCGTCAACACGCTTGTAGATACGGCAACGGACGTCTTCACCCTGTCGATTGACGGCAATACGAATACGAGCGGGCTCGATCAGGGCACGTACACCGTCAGCCTTGCGAGCGAGAACGGCAATTACAATATTACCTTTGTCAATTCGAACAAGTTCACGGTCAATCTTGCAAAGATTACGACCATCAACGTTGTCGCTTACGGCGGCAAGTACGACGGGACGGCTCACGGCGTATTGACGACGAACACGGCAACCTTTGTCGGAACGCCGAGCGTACAGTGGTGGGTATCTGCGGATGCGACCAAGCCCGCTGCAACTTCCTCGAGCTGGACGGCGCTGAGCACCGTTCAGGTGACGAATGCGGGAACTTACAAGTACTGGGTCAAGGTAACCGCCGACAATCACGAGACGGCAATCTGCGATCAACAGGTCACCGTTACGATCACCAAGGCAGAGCTTACCGTCAAGGCGCACTTCTCCATCTATTACAGTGAGAACAAGCCGGAAACCGAAAATTATCTCATCGGTACAGCAGACGTTCTCGTCGCCAACGCGGCGGCGGACGCTTCCAAGGCATATGAGATCGGCGGCTTACAGGGCAGCGACACGGTAAACAGCATTGCGGGACTCCTCGGTTCGTTCACCTACACGACGAATTACGCGCAGGGCAACAATGCAGATGATTATGATATCACGCTTGCCCTCAGCCTGACGAGCACGAACTACACCTTCAAGGCAGAGACGGGTACGCTCACAGTCAAGCCGCTGCCGATCAAGGTCAAGACGCATACGAGCACGGACTTCGGCTATACCGAAGATACGTCTTATGCAAACTGGGTGACCTGGTTCAATACGGAGGGGAGCGGCTACACGGTAGAGCTGCCCACGCCCACCTATGCGGGAAGCACGATTACATCGCCCGTAGCTTACAGCACGCTGTTCACGATCTCCTGCGATGCGATTCTTTCGGGCAATCGGACGAACGACGTCGGCACGTACGACATGGTCATGACGGCAAATTCCGCCTATGCGGCGAACTACGCGATCACGCAGACGGAGACGGGCTCCATCACGATCACGAAGGCGACCAACTCCATTACAAGCGCATTCAGTGTGAATAACTGGACGTACGGTGCGGCGAGCGCAACGGTCACCAACCCCAAGATTGCGTTCAAGTATGCCGAGGGCGGTTCGAGCGCAGAGCAGCTCACGGCGAAGTTGTATTTCATCAAGAGCGGAACGACGTGGGGGAGCACTCCCGATAAGACGTTCACGCTCGACGCGACGACAGCAGCTTATAACGGCGGCTGGACGTACAACGCGGCAGTGATCTTTGCGACGATGTCTGACTTCAAGGCAGGTTCCTATAAACTTGTATTGACGACGACAGAGAACAAGAACTACGCGAGCGCGTCTGCCGAGTATACCTTTAAGGTAAACAAGGCGCAGCTCACGTTCTCGACGGACGATGTGACTGTAAACTACGGCGAAGGCTTTGACGCAACGTATACGTTCACCGGAAGCGGCTATGTGTACGGCGAAAACGTGGGTACGATCGGCTTATCGTACAGCTCGGGCACCAATTACAGCACGACGGACAGATTTGTAAACGGTACGTATTACATCTATGCGAAGAATGTTCAGATCGACGGACGTACGCCTTCCATCAATACGAATGCGGATACGACGTTCGAGATCGACAACTATACCGTCACCTTCAAGGTCGCGTCGCTCACGGTTACGCCCCGTGCATTGACGATCACGATCGATAATAAGACGAACATCTATCACTACCTCGCAATTACGATCAGCGGCGGAAAGAACGTATACACCAAACAGGATCCCGAGCTCATCAGCTACACCGCAACGGGTGCGTTCTACGGGGACGACGAAGGGCAGTTCACGTTAAAGACGGACGCGTATACGTTCGAAAACGGCAAGTATCAGACGAACGATGCGGGCAAGTATCCAATCTATGCGGTATTTGCAAACGAAGATCTTCTGAGCAGCTATTCGATCACGATCGTAACGGAAAGCGGCATGAACTATGTGAGTGAGTCGGGCGAGTACGTTGTAGAGAGCGAATCTGGCAACAACGCGGCAGTCTTTGAGATCA
>CAMWQK010000168.1 GCA_947176445.1 uncultured Clostridia bacterium
CCATTTGCAGGCAGCTCTCGTAGCCGCGCGCCGTCTGATAGAACATATCCTGTTTGACGTTGCCGTAATAGGTGACGGCAAGCGTCGTTAAAATCTTTTTGTAGGCGGAATAGTACTTTTTGAACGCCTCCTCCCGCTTTTCACGCGGGGCGGAGAACTGAATGACCTGATACAGTCCGTGCGTGAGCGGCTGCGTCTTGCCGTCGAATTCGATCTCGGGCAGAGGCAACTCCACGTTGTCGAGCATCTGGAACGCGTCGAAGGAGACGGTCAGAGGATCCTGCGAGAGCGCCAAAAGCCGCTCTTCCTTCTCGCTTAAAACGTATTTCTTCTGGGCGCGAATGCGCTTGAACGCATAGTCGTACGCCGCCATGTCGGGATCGGCAATGAACTTGTCGAGCGTCTCGTCATCGAGCGCGCTCAGTTCGGGCGTCTCGAACGCCGTGAGCGTGCCGAGCTTGGTATTCAGCGCAAGCGTCTTACCCACGTACCCCGCGTACTTCGCGACGCGCATATCTTCGTCCTTTTTGAGCGCCGCATACATATACAGCCGCATGAGCCGCCCCGAAAACTCCTCTTCCTTTTTGAAGAAGTCGAGAATATTCTTTTTGTTATTCAGCGTGCCCTTGTACTTCTGAAAATCGTACTCCCCTTCGAGCGATTTTTCGAGGGCGGAAAGTTCCTTTTCCCACTTCTCGTCGCTCTCGAAGAGATCTCTTAAATCCCATTTGTACTCTTCCTGAACTTCACTGCGTTCCATAATGATATGCTCCTTAATTCTTAAAACTGTGAATGGGTGCGGGAATCAAGCCGCCCCGGGAAATGAACTTGCTCGCGTCCCCCGCATGTACGGGCATAATGGGTGCGCGCCCCAAGAGCCCGCCGAAGCTGACCTCGTCGCCCACCGTCTTTCCGGGAACGGGAATGACGCGGACAGCCGTCGTCTTGTTGTTGATCATGCCGATTGCCGCCTCGTCCGCGATGATCGCCGAGATAGTCGAAGCGGGCGTATCGCCGGGGATGGCGATCATATCTAAGCCCACCGAGCAGACGCACGTCATCGCCTCCAACTTATCGATGCCGATCTTGCCCGCCTCTGCGGATTCGATCATGCCGATGTCCTCCGAGACGGGAATGAACGCGCCCGAGAGCCCGCCCACGCGCGAGGACGCCATCACGCCGCCCTTCTTCACCGCGTCGTTGAGCATGGCGAGCGCCGCCGTGGTACCGTGTCCGCCGACGACTTCCAGCCCGAGTTCCTCTAAGATATGCGCCACCGAATCCCCGCGTGCGGGAGTGGGCGCAAGCGATAGATCGACGATGCCGAACCGCGCCGAGAGCCGCTTTGCAGCCTCCCGCGCGATGAGCTGCCCTGCACGGGTGATCTTGAACGCCGTGCGCTTGATCGTCTCCGCTGCGTCGGTGAGGTCGGCGTTCGGCACTGCCTTCAATGCGTGCTGCACGACGCCCGGACCGGATACGCCGACGTTGATGACGGTATCCCCCTCGCCCACGCCGTGGAACGCACCCGCCATAAAGGGGTTGTCCTCCACCGCGTTGCAGAATACGACGAGCTTCGCACAACCGAGCCCGCCGCTCTCTTTTGTGAGCGCTGCCGCCTGTTTTACGATCTCGCCCATCGACCTGACCGCGTCCATATTGATACCGGAGCGGGAAGAGCCGACGTTGACGGAAGAACACAGCCGCTCGGTCGTTGCGAGCACTTCGGGGATCGTCTTCAAAAACTCCGCCTCGTAGTCCGCAGTCCCCTTATGTACGAGTGCGGAATATCCGCCGAGGAAGTCGATACCGAGCTCTTTCGCGGCTCGGTCGAGCTCCAACCCGACGAGTGCGCTGTCCTTCGGGAACGCCGCCGTAATGAGAGAGACGGGCGTGACCGAAACGCGCTTATTGACAATGGGAATCCCGTATTCGCGGGAGAGTTCCTCCGCCGTCTTTACGAGGTTCTCCGCCTTTTTGCATACGAGAGAATAGACTGCGTCCGCCGTCTTTTTCGCGTTCTCGCGGACGCAGGAGAGGAGCGATATCCCCATCGTGACCGTGCGGATATCGAGGTGCTCCTTTTCGATCATTTCGATCGTTTCAAGTACGTCGTATTGATTAAACATGCCTTCTGTCCTTAAATGTTGTGCATGGCGTTGAAGATGTCTTCATGTTGCAGTCGCACGGACATACCGATCGAACGCCCCATCTCTTCGCACTCGGTTGCAAGCGTTGCAAGATCGTTGCCGCATTCCGAGGTATCGAGCGACATGATCATCGCAAACTGCTCTCCTAAGATTGTTTGGGAAATATCCTCGATATTCACGTTCTTTTCGGCAAGAAATCCGCTCACTTTGGCAATAATGCCCCGTCTGTCCGAGCCGGTAACGGTTAGTATGGCACGCATAGTACTATTCTCCTTGTTCAAAAACCCCGTTTATTTGGTCGTTTTCGGTACTTTCTTCTGAAATCTCATAGGAAATCAACAAATTTCCCTGTGAGATGAGTTTTGTCTTTACTCCCTTGCGGAAGGACGGAAATTGCTTTTCGCCGTCCACGTAGATATGGCGAAACATCTCCTCGTCGCTCTTGCGCTGATAGACGGAGAACACCGCCACGTTGACGTCTACCCCGTCGCGCGTGATCCAGTCGTCGATGTCCGAAAACGGCATGCACGAATATTCTTTCAGCCCCACCGAGATGAACTTCAACATCTTGCAGTAGGCGTTGACCCGCTTAAAGCAGATCCCCATATACGGAAAGCAGAAGATGAGGTACGCGCCCGTGAGGCAGGAAGTTACGACGATCACCCAGGTCGTGTTCGGGTCGTTATACGGCAACAGACAGTAGTATAC
>CAMWQK010000169.1 GCA_947176445.1 uncultured Clostridia bacterium
CTTCGAGCTGACGCTCGATGAGCTTACTCCGCAGATACTTGAACGCCATTTCCTTGTTCTGCAACTGCGAACGCTCGTTCTGGCAGGTCACCACGATTCCCGTGGGGAAGTGCGTGATTCGGATCGCCGTCTCCGTCTTGTTGACCTTCTGTCCGCCCGCGCCCGAGGAACGGTATACGTCGATGCGGATATCCTCGTCCTTGATCTCGATATCGCTGTCGTCGTCCACTTCGGGCATGACTTCGAGGGACGCGAACGAGGTCTGACGGCGCTTGTTTGCATCAAACGGGGAGATGCGCACAAGTCTGTGTACGCCGATCTCCGCTTTGAGATACCCGTAGGCATTCTCGCCCTCGACGCGGAAATCCACCGATTTGAGCCCCGCGCCGTCGCCGGCAAGGCGGTCGATCTCCGTCACCTTAAAGCCGTTCATCTCGGCATATCTGCAATACATACGATAGAGCATGGAGCACCAGTCGCACGCCTCCGTGCCGCCCGCGCCCGCGTGCAGCGCAAGCAACGCGTTGGACGAATCGTACTTGCCGCGAAGGAGCGCGCGAATGCGCATATCCTCGATGTCCTTCTCCGCCGTGGAGATCATTTTATCGAGCTCGGGTCCAAGCGCCTCATCCTCCGTCTCCTCGATGAGGTCGATGATCTCGTTCGCGTCGTCGAGCGCCTTTCTGCCCTTTTCGTAGGATGAAATCTTGCCCTCGTTTGCGGAAATCTCGCGCGCGATCTTCTTGGAGCGCTCGAGGTCCTGCCACACTTCGGGCTTCTCCTGCTCCGCTTTGAGAGAGGCGAGCTGCTCCTTGCGGTTGTCGATATCGAGCGCGTACTTCGCCTCGCCGAGCATCTCCTCGAGCTCCTTTATCTTTAATCTGTAATCGTCCGCTTTAAACATAATAACTCCTGCTGTAATCGGGTTGAATTCGTTAAAATCTCCGAGTGGATACTCGGAGATAAGAAACTATGTTGCTGTGTTGACTGTTTACGGCTGCCCGTGGCACTTTTTATATTTCAAGCCCGAGCCGCAGGGGCAGGGATCGTTGGGACCGATCTTTGCCTTTTTGGGCATGCTTGCGGGATTGAACTTCTCCTCGCCGCTCGTGCGGAGACTGTCTACGTCCACCGCCGCGGGGATGTTGGGAATTTCCGCAGGCTGAGGTGCGGGTGTCGCCTCGGGTTGAGACGCGGGCTGCGTGTTCTCCTCGCTCTGCGCGGGCTGAGGTGCGGGCGCGGTGCGGGGCGGTACGCTCTGCGTACGGAACTGGCTCGTCGGCATGACGCGCTGCATGGGCTGCTGACGCACTTCGAGGCGCACTTTGAGAAGGATCGCGACCGTGTTCGTCTGAATGCGCTCGATCATCTCGTTGAACATCGCAGAGCCTTCCTGCTTGTAGGAGATGATCGGGTCGGTATTCGCATACGCGCGGAGACCGATACCCTTGCGGAGCTGATCCATTGCGTCGATATGGTCGATCCAGTTGCGGTCGACGTTGCGGAGCAGGATCTGACGCTCGACGTCTGCATAGTCGACGCCCGTCTCCGCCTTGATCCGCGCGATCTTCTCTTCGTAGCA
The DNA here is from genome assembly GCA_947176445.1 of uncultured Clostridia bacterium. GTDB lineage: Bacteria > Bacillota > Clostridia > Christensenellales > Borkfalkiaceae > Gallimonas. The sequence goes on from CAMWQK010000169.1 coordinate 1,583, forward strand.
CTTCGTCGTCTTATCGGCAATGCGCTTGATTGCGACGTCGTAGTCCCACTTTTCGAGCTTTTCGCGGGTAATATAGTTGCTGTCTTCGGGAATGAGCTTCCGCTCGATTGCGGCGTTCAGATCGTCTTCGTTCCACTTCTCGGGCATGTCGTCGGTATTGACGGCGTCGTGCACGACGCTTGCAACGTAGTCGGGAATGTATTTGAGGATCTGTTCGTGTACGTCCTCACCCTTCAAGACCTTCATGCGCTCTGCGTACATGATCATACGCTGCTTGTTCATGACGTCGTCGTATTGCAGGACGTTTTTACGGATACCGAAGTTTCTGCCTTCGATCTGCTTCTGTGCGTATTCGATGAGGCGGGTCAAAATCTTGGATTCGAGGCAATCGTCCTCTTCCATCTTGCTGCGCGTTGCAAACGCCTTCATGCGCTCGCCGCCGAACCGCATCATCAGATCGTCTTCGAGAGAGAGGAAGAATACCGAAGCGCCGACGTCGCCCTGACGACCGGAACGGCCGCGGAGCTGGTTATCGATACGGCGGGATTCGTGCCGCTCCGTACCGATGATACAGAGACCGCCTGCCTCGATGACCTTCGCCTTCTCCTCTTCCGTCTTCTGCTTATAGGCTGCGTAGAGCTTCTGATAGCGCTCGCGCACTGCCTGTACTTCTTCGCTCACTTCCGCAAAGCCGCTCGCCTGTTCGATGACGTCGCGATCAACGCCCTCTTCTCTTAAACGCTTCTTTGCAAGGTATTCCGCGTTGCCGCCGAGCAGAATATCCGTACCACGACCTGCCATGTTGGTCGCGATCGTGACCGCGCCGTAGCTACCTGCCTGCGCGACGATCTCTGCCTCGCGCTCGTGGTTCTTTGCATTCAAAATGTTGTGTTTGACACCGTTGCGAAGGAGCAAACGGGAAATTTCCTCCGATTTCTCGACGGAGACCGTACCCACGAGCACGGGCTGACCTTTCTCGTGGCGCGCGACGATCTCGCGGACGATCGCCATCTTCTTGCCTTCCTGCGTCTTGTAGATCTTGTCGTGCTGGTCAACACGGCGGATCGCCTTATTCGTGGGAATGACGACGACGTCGAGCGAATAGATGGTACGGAACTCGCCCTCTTCCGTCTTGGCGGTACCCGTCATACCCGAAAGTTTCTTGTAGAGACGGAAATAGTTCTGGAATGTGATGGTCGCGAACGTCTTGTTCTCCTCGCGCACCTTGACGCACTCTTTTGCGTCGATCGCCTGATG
>CAMWQK010000170.1 GCA_947176445.1 uncultured Clostridia bacterium
GAATATCCGACGCCCATAGTATTTGCATTTATTATAGAATATATAAGTAAAACAAATACTTTCATACGGGCGGCGCAAAAGAGAAAAAAGGGCGAAAAAGAGGGTAAGTTTCCATATGAAAAACGCCTTCGAACGCTTGACGAAAGTATGGGGTATTTGTTATAATTATATCATGAAAACGCAGTGTTGTTTTTGCACAGTCCGCGTCCGTTCCAAGCGGAATATGCGGAGCGAAAAAGATTGAAAAAGCGGTGGGCAGTATGATACTGCCTTTCTTGCGTTTGCGGAGGTAACACATGAAAAAAGTGGCAGTCATTATGGGGAGCGATAGCGATCTTCCCGTTGTCGAAAAGGCATTCGACGTATTCAAAACTTATAATGTACCCTTCGAGGTGCATGTATTTTCCGCACACCGCACGCCTGTAGAGGCGCGCGATTTTTCACTCAATGCGGAAAAGAACGGCTTCGGCGCGATCATCGCGGCGGCGGGGAAGGCGGCGCACCTTGCGGGTGCGATCGCGGCGAACACCTGTCTGCCCGTCATCGGCATTCCCGTAAAGAGCTCCACGCTCGACGGGCTCGACGCGCTTCTTTCCACCGTGCAGATGCCTTCGGGCATTCCCGTTGCTACGGTCGCGATCGACGGCGCGCAGAACGCCGCGCTCCTTGCGGTTGAAATTCTCGCCGTGAGCGATCACGAGCTGTATGAAAAGCTGTTAAAGGCGCGCATGACCGCCGCGGAAAAGGTGCTTGCAAAAAACGCGGAGATCGAGAAAAAATATCACCTCTAAAAAAATATTTTTTAATATATACAGGAGAAGAGTATCATGGAAAAGACTGTTCAACTCTACGAAGGAAAGGCAAAAAAGGTTTACGCAACCGCAGACGAGTCGCTCTGCATCGTATCGTATAAAGACGATGCGACCGCATTCAACGGCATCAAGAAGGGCACGATCGCGGGAAAAGGCGTCGTCAACAACCGCATGACGAACATGCTCATGCAGCTCCTCGAACAGCAGGGCGTTCCCACGCATTTCGTGGAAGAGCTCTCCGAGCGCGATACCGTTGTAAAACGCGTGAAGATCGTTCCGCTCGAAGTCATCATCCGCAACGTCTCCGCGGGCTCGTTCGCGAAGCGCTACGGCGTGGAAGAGGGCATCGTGTTCGACGAGCCCACCATTGAATTCTCGTATAAGAACGACGATCTCGGCGATCCGCTCCTTAATTCCTATCACGCGCTTGCGCTCAAACTTGCAACGAAGGAAGAAATCGAGCTCATCAAAAAGTACGCGTTCAAGATCAACGAAGTTCTGAAACAGTACTTCTTGAAGCTCGGCGTTCGCCTCATCGACTTCAAACTCGAATTCGGCAAACTCAGCGACGGTACGATCGTCCTTGCCGACGAGATCTCTCCCGATACCTGCCGTTTCTGGGACGCAAAGACGGGCGAGAAACTGGATAAAGACCGTTTCCGTCGCGACATGGGCGGCGTAGAGGACGCTTACAGAGAAATTTTCAAGCGCGTTACGACGGGGGAGTAAGGTTACATGGGAGGATTTTTCGGCGCAGTACGCAAATCTAGCGCAATACTCGACGTATACCTCGGCACAGACTATCACTCTCACCTTGGGACGAAGCGCGGCGGCATGGCGGCATACGATACCGTTCTCGGCTTGCAGCGCGAAATACACAACATCGAAAACTCGCCCTTCCGCACCAAGTTCTCGCGTGCGCTCGAAGATCTGAAGGGTAACTCCGCGATCGGCTGCATCAGCGATACCGATCCGCAGCCGCTCCTCATGTATTCCCGCCTCGGGAAGTACGCCATCTGCACGATCGGCATTATCAACAACGCCGAGGAGCTGATGGAAAAGATCGTTTCGGGCGGAGGGTATTTCGACGCGATGACGGGCGGGAAGGTCAACTCCAACGAGCTCGTTGCCGCGCTCATCAATCAGAAAGACAGCTTTCAGGAGGGCATCCGCTACGCGCAGGAGTCGATCAAGGGCACCGCGTCCATTCTTCTGTTGAAGGAGGACGGGCAACTCATCGCCGCGCGCGACTACATGGGCAGGCTTCCCGTGCTTGTGGGAAAGAGCGACGACGGGTATTGCGTCTCCTTTGAATCGTTCGCCTTCCAGAAGCTCGGCTACGTCCTCGAAAAGGAGCTGGGCGCGGGTGAGATCGTAGAAATTTCCCTTGACGGTATCAAGCAGCTTTCGCCGGCGCGCAAGGAGATGCGCATCTGCGCCTTCCTCTGGTCGTACTACGGCTACCCCACTTCGACGTACGAAGGGGTGAACGTAGAGATCATGCGTACCCGCAACGGCGGGATCATGGCGGAAGAGGACGCAAGAAACGGCAGAATGCACGATATCGACTTCGTAGGCGGCGTTCCCGATTCGGGCACTCCGCACGCGATCGGCTATGCGAATAAGAGCGGCATTCCCTTTGCCCGCCCGTACATCAAATACACGCCCACCTGGTCGCGCAGCTTCATGCCGCAGAATCAGGCGGACAGAAACAAGATCGCCAAGATGAAGCAGATCCCCGTGCACGATCTGATCGTGGACAAGAACCTGCTGCTCGTGGACGACTCCATCGTGCGCGGCACGCAGCTGAGGGAGACGGTGGAATTTTTGTATTCGCACGGCGCAAAGACGGTGCATATGCGCTCCGCCTGCCCGCCTATCATGTACGGATGCAAGTTTCTGAACTTCTCCCGTTCGACGAGCGAGATGGATCTCATCACCCGCCGCACGATCATGGAACTCGAAGGGGAAGAGGGCTTCAATCACCTCGAAGAATACAGCGATTCCAAGACCGAGCGC
>CAMWQK010000171.1 GCA_947176445.1 uncultured Clostridia bacterium
GTTATAAAAGCCCTTGTTGACGAGCGACAGGAAGTTGTTCACCGAATTGGGCGCAACGTCCGGATAGAGCTCCGCCTTGAACGTCTTTCCGTTCTCCATTTCAAAGGTGACAACGGGATTTTTTGTTTGAGTGGTCATTTTGTCTCCTCCTCGAATTTTTCGATTTTTGTTCCGGCTTCCTCGAAGAGCTTCAAAGAGAACTCGTCGGGATACCCCTCTTTATATACCACGCGGGAAATGCCCGCATTGATGATCATCTTGGCGCAGATGACGCACGGCTGATGGGTGCAGTACAGCGTAGAGCCGTTGATGTTGATCCCACACTTTGCCGCCTGAATGATGGCGTTCTGCTCGGCGTGCGCGGCGTAGCAAAGCTCGTGCTGTGTGCCGCTCGGAATGTTCAGCTTTTCCCTGAGGCACTCTCCGCGCTCGATGCACGATTTGATGCCCGCGGGCGCGCCGTTATAGCCCGTCGTCATGACGCGGTGATCGCGCACGATGACCGCGCCGACCTTGCGGCGATGACAGCTTGCCCAGCCGCCCACCGTCTCCGTGAGCTCCATAAAACGCTTGTCCCACTTATCCATTGCAATCTCCTATATTAATCTTGTCATTACAAATTATACCATACCCCGCCCGCGTTGTCAATGACGGGAAAAGCGGATACAAAATAAAATAAAAAATATTCGGAAAAATTTTCCTTTTTCGTTTGAGCAATGCGGCATTGTGTTTATAATATATAGGAATCCGCAAGGATCCTATTTTCAGAATTTTTTGGAGGTCATTATGAATATTAAACCTTTATTCGACAAAGTGGTTGTAGAGGCAGTCACCGTTGAAGAAAAGACGAAGAGCTGGCTCTATCTCCCCTCTTCCGCGCAGGAAAAACCGCAGACGTGCGTTGTTGTTGCGGTCGGCCCCGGCGGCGTTGTAGACGGTAAGGAAGTGAAAATGCAAGTGAAGGTCGGCGACAAGGTGCTCTGCTCCAAGTACGCGGGCACGGACTTCAAGGTGGACGGCAAAGAGTTCACCATCATCAAGCAGAGCGACATTCTCGCAATCGTGGAATAATTATTAAGGAGAGACAAATATCATGGCAAAGCAGATCAAATACGGAGACGAGGCAAGAAAGGCGCTCGAAGCGGGCGTTAACGTACTTGCCGATACGGTGAAAATCACACTCGGCCCCAAGGGCAGAAATGTCGTGCTCGATAAGAAGTTCGGTGCGCCCCTCATCACCAACGACGGCGTGACGATCGCAAAAGAGATCGAGCTTCCCGATCCGTTCGAGAACATGGGCGCGCAGCTCGTGAAGGAAGTTTCCACCAAGACCAACGACGTTGCGGGCGACGGCACCACCACCGCCGTGCTCCTCGCACAGGCGATCATTCGCGAGGGTCTCAAAAACCTCGCAGCGGGCGCGAACCCCATCATTCTGAGAAAGGGTATCGACAAGGCGGTTACGGCTGCCGTCGAACAGCTCAAATCCATCTCCAAGAAGGTAGACGGCAAAAAGGCGATCTCGCAGGTCGCGTCCATCTCCGCGGGAGACGAGACGGTCGGCGAGCTGATCGCAAATGCGATGGAGATCGTTGGCAAGGACGGCGTCATCACCGTTGAGGAAGGCAAGTCCATGACGACGGAGCTCACCACCGTCGAGGGCATGCAGTTCGACCGCGGCTATGCCTCCGCCTACATGGTCACGAATACCGATAAGATGGAAGCCGTGCTCGACGCGCCCTACATTCTCATCACCGATAAGAAGATTTCCAGCTTGCAGGAGATCCTGCCCGTCATCGAACCGCTCGCTCAGCAGGGCGCACGCCTCCTCATCATCGCTGAGGACGTCGAGGGCGACGCACTCGCCGCGCTCATTGTCAACAAACTCAAGGGTGTGTTCAACTGCGTTGCGGTAAAGGCTCCCGGCTTCGGCGACAGAAGAAAGGCGATGCTCGACGATATCGCGGCGCTCACGGGCGGCACAGTCATCTCCTCCGACCTCGGCTACGAGTTCAAGGACGTCACGCCCGATATGCTCGGCAGAGCAAATCAGATCAAGGTTGATAAAGACAATACGACCATCATCGACGGCGCGGGCGACAAGGAAGCGATCAAGGCGCGCGTTGCGTCCATCAAGGCGCAGATCGAGGTCACCACTTCCGACTATGACAGAGAGAAGCTCCAGGAGCGTCTTGCAAAGCTCGCCGGCGGCGTTGCGGTCATCAACGTCGGTGCAGCGACCGAAGTCGAGATGAAGGAAAAGAAATTGAGAATTGACGACGCGCTCGCGGCGACCCGCGCAGCCGTTGAAGAAGGCTACGTTCCGGGCGGCGGCTCTGCCCTTCTCTCCTGCGTTCCCGTGTTGAAGAAGCTCGTCTCCACTTTGAGCGGCGACGAAAAGACGGGCGCACAGATCATCCTGAAGGCTTGCGAAGAGCCCGTTCGTCAGATCGCGGCAAACGCGGGAATCGACGGCTCCGTTGTCGTAGACAAGATCCTCGCAAAGAAGTCCACAAACTACGGCTTCAACGCATTGAAGAATGTGTATACCGACATGGTCGAGAGCGGAATTATCGATCCGACGAAGGTGACGCGTTCGGTACTGCAAAACGCTGCGTCCGTTGCATCCACCCTTCTTACGACGGAATCCATCGTGACGGATATTCCCGCTCCCGCAGCACCCGCTGCACCGATGGGCGGAGATATGGGCGGAATGTACTAAGAAAATATTCACGCGTTTTGTTTCTCTACGCCTTGTCGCCTCTCTTCGTTCGGCGAAAGCGCATTCGCTCCACGGGCTGCGCTCGTGCGTGGAAGGCGCATCGTAATGA
>CAMWQK010000172.1 GCA_947176445.1 uncultured Clostridia bacterium
GGTTGAAGAGATCAAGAAGGTGCTCGACGAGAAATTCGGCAAATGATTTACGCCAAGACGGATGCAGAAATCGAGCTCATGCGTGAGCCCAACCGCATCGTGCGGGACTGCCTCGGCTTCGTCGGTGAACGCATCTGCGCGGGCATGACGACGAAGGAAGTCGATACCCTCGTGTACGCCTTCATCAAGGCGAGCGGCGCAGAGCCGAGTTGTCTCGGCTATTGCGGCTATCCCGCATCGGCGTGCATCTCCGTCAACGAGGTCGTTGTACACGGCATTCCCGACGATCGGGTGATCCGCGAGGGCGACATCGTGAGCGTCGATCTGTGCGCCTACAAGAACGGGTTCCACGGCGACGGAGCAAGAACGTTCTGTATCGGGGAAGTCTCCGAGGAGAAGAAAAAGCTCGTCCGTGTCACCGAAGAATGTTTCTTCAAGGCGATCGACGGACTCAAAGCGGGCACGCCGCTCTACGATATCGGCTATCGCGTTCAGCAACATGCAGAGGGCAACGGCTTTTCGGTCATCCGCGCCTACACGGGGCACGGGATCGGAAGGGAGATGCACGAAGACCCCTCGGTGCTCAACTACGGGCGCAAGGGAACGGGCATTCGTCTTCCTGCAAACTGCGTGCTCTGCATCGAGCCGATGATCGCTGCGGGCGGATACAAAGTCCGCGTCGCGCGGGACGGCTGGACGGCGGTCACCGTCGACGGAAAGCCGGCGGCGCACTATGAGAACACCCTCGTCATTCGCGAGGACGGTGTGGAAATTCTGACGCTGTAACGAGGCGTCATAACAAGGAGAGTATTGTGTCCAAGGACGACGTAATCGAAGCAGAAGGCAAGGTAATCGAAGCGTTACCGAACGCGACCTTCAAGGTGAGACTGTCGAACGGTCACGTGATCACGGCGTACATTTCCGGAAAGCTGAGAATGAACTACATTCGCATCATCGAAGGCGATTCGGTGAAGCTGGAAATGAGCCCGTACGATCTGACCAAGGGCAGAATTACCTGGCGTAGCAAATCTTAAAGAGAAATATAGATACACGGCGAAAGTGCAAAATACAGCCTTGCCTTTCGTATTGCGCTGAACGAGCGCGCGTTAGAGGAGAAAATAACTATGAAAGTCAGACCTTCCGTAAAACCCATGTGCGACAAGTGCAAGGTCATCAAAAGAAACGGAAAAGTAATGGTAATTTGTTCAAAAAATAAGAGCCACAAGCAAAGACAGGGCTAAAAATTGCTTGACAGTATACTATGAATATGTTATACTGTTAATCACGGTTTTTGAAAGAAAGCTAACAAATCGCGTAAATTAAGCTGAGTTTCCGCACAGAATGGGTGCGGAAAGTCGGCTTGCTTTGCGCTTAAAGCGGAAAACAAACGGTTTTCGGATGGAAATATTTTCCACTGTTTTCGTCCCCAAACGTCTCGCATATATAAAAAACACACCTTAAAACCAAACGGAGGTTATTGTAACATGGCACGTATTGCCGGCGTAGATCTGCCCAGAGAGAAGCGGGTAGAGATCGGACTTACCTATATCTACGGAATCGGTCTTGCAACGTCCAAGAAGATCCTCGAAGCGACGGGTATCAATCCCGACACGCGCGTGAAGGATCTCGACGAGAACGACGTTTCCAAATTGAGAGAATATATCGACCACCACTATCAGGTTGAAGGCGAACTCAGAAGTACCGTCAGCCTTAATATCAAGCGTTTAATGGAAATCGGATGCTATCGCGGCGTCCGTCACAGAAAGGGCTTGCCCGTTCGCGGACAGAGCACGAAGAGAAACGCAAGAACGAGAAAAGGTCCGCGCCGTACGGTTGCGAACAAGAAGAAGTAAGGAGATAGGTTATGGCAGATAAGAAAAAACCGGTCTCGCGTAAGCGCAGAGAGATTAAAAAGATAGACAGAGGACAAGTTCACATTCAGTCTACTTTCAACAATACTTTGGTTACCGTTACCGATCTCAACGGCAACGTAATTTCCTGGTCGAGCGCTGGTTCGCTCAACTTCAAGGGTTCGCGTAAGGGCACTCCGTTCGCGGCGCAGATGGCTGCTGAAACGGCGTTGAAGGCTGCAAAAGAGCACGGGCTTCGTTATGTAGAAGTATACGTAAAAGGTCCCGGCGCAGGCAGAGAGTCCGCGATTCGTGCAATCGGGAACTGCGATATGGAAGTAACGCTCATTTCCGACGTTTCGCCCATTCCCCACAACGGTTGCCGTCCGCCCAAGCGCAGAAGAGTATAAGAGAGGTAAAAGGCTAAAATGGCTATCAACAAATATCATAAACTCAAAAGATGCAGATTTTTAGAGCTTGATCCCGCTGTTATCGGCTGTTCGAAAAAGTCTATCAGAACGTCGGGCAGAAAGGGCAGAAAGATCAGCGAATACGGTATCCAGCTTCGCGAAAAGCAGAGAGCGAAATTCATCTATTGCGTTTCCGAAAAGCAGTTCCATCACTACTACGAAGTAGCCGATAGAATGAAGGGTATCACGGGTGAAAACATGCTTTCGCTCCTTGAACGCCGTCTCGACAACGTTATTTTCAGAATGGGCGTTGCGGCAACGCGTTTGCAGGCTCGTCAGCTCGTATCCCACGCTCACTTCACCGTAAACGGCAGAAAGGTCGACGTACCTTCCTATATCGTAAAAGCGGGCGACGTAATCGCGGTCAGAGAGAACAAGAAAAAGAACAAGTATTTTGAACAAATCAAAACGATGAAGGTCGTAAATATGCCTAAATGGCTGGAATTCGACCCCGAGAATCTGGAAGGCAAGGTACTTGCGCTTCCCGCCCGCGAGG
>CAMWQK010000173.1 GCA_947176445.1 uncultured Clostridia bacterium
CGCCGGCGAGGCGGCGCGGGGAAAGCTCTCTCTGCACGCGCGGGACAGCTACGTCTAGACGCGGATCTAGCTCATTTACGATAGTGAAACGCCCAAGATGGTGTGCGACGAAACGCTGCGCATTCTCGCGAGCGAGCTGGAAGACTACGTCTACGCGATCGAAGATATCCCGATCGCCCGTCGGCTCTTCGATCTGTTAAAACTTCGGCGCATGAAACTTTCCACGGCAGAGTCGTTTACGGCGGGCAAGGTCGGGCAGGCGATCGTGAACATTCCGGGTGCGAGCGCGGTCTTTTACGAGGGACTGAACACCTACGACAGCGCGTCCAAGCGCGATCGGCTGGGCGTTTCGGAGTTTACGTTAAAGACGAAAGGCGCGGTTTCGAGCGAGGTCGCCTACGAGATGGCGGCGGGGCTGATTGCGGACGGCAAGTGCGATCTTGCCATCGCGACAACGGGCATTGCGGGTCCGCAGTCTGACGGCACGGAGAAGCCCGTGGGACTGTGCTATATCGCAGTCGGCACGAAGGAGCAAGTGCGGGTATTCCGCTACCGTTTGAGCGGCGATCGCGATACGATCACAAATACCGCAGTTAATCTTGCGCTGTTTTTAGCTTATAGAGAGATAAAGTAGCACATAATCAATCTTGTAAAAAAATCATTAGGAGATAAACATATGAACGAAGAAAAACTCAAAGCGCTTGACGCGGTGCTCGCGCAGATCGAAAAATCGTACGGGAAAGGCGCGATCATGAAGCTCGGCGAGAACGCGGGCAACGTGGATATCGAGGTCATTCCCACGGGCTGCCTCGCGCTCGACCTGGCGCTCGGGATCGGCGGACTTCCGCGCGGCAGAATGATCGAGATCTACGGACCGGAATCTTCGGGTAAGACGACGGTTGCGCTCCACGCCGTTGCCGAAGCGCAGAAGCTTGGCGGCATTGCGGCGTTCGTCGATGCAGAGCACGCACTCGACCCCGTATACGCCAAAAAGCTCGGCGTCAATCTCGATGAGTTATACGTCTCCCAGCCGGATACGGGCGAGCAGGCGCTCGATATCGTCGATAGCCTCGTCCGCTCCTCCGCGGTGGATATCATCGTCGTAGACTCCGTCGCCGCGCTCACCCCCAAGGCAGAGATCGAAGGGGATATGGGCGATTCGCACGTGGGACTTCAGGCCCGCCTCATGAGTCAGGCGCTCCGCAAGCTTACCGCGATCGTCAACAAGAGCAAGACGTGCGTGGTGTTCATCAACCAGCTGCGTGAAAAGGTGGGCGTCATGTTCGGCAATCCCGAAGTTACCCCCGGCGGTAAGGCGCTCAAATTCTACGCGTCTATTCGTATCGACGTCCGCAAGACGGATATCCTGAAGGATGCCGACGGCGCGGCGGGCAACAGAACGCGCGCAAAGGTCGTCAAGAACAAGCTCGCGCCTCCCTTCCGTCAGGCGGAGTTCGACATCATGTACGGCGAGGGCGTCTCGCAGGAGGGGTGCCTCATCGACCTCGGCGTTCAGTACGACATCATCAAGAAGAGCGGCGCATGGTTCAGCTATAACGGCGAGCGCGTCGCAAACGGCAAGGAAAAGATGCGCCAGTTCTTAAAGGACAATCCCGAGCTCTCCAAAGAGGTCGAGACGGCGATCAGAAATGCCGCGAAGGGCACGTCTGTAGACGAGATCGCGGGCGTAGAAGAATAATTTTTGTATGAAACACGGATTTGTGAAAGTATGCGCAAGCGCACCCTCGCTCAGAGTGGGGGACGTCAACTATAACGCGCAAAAAATCGTCGAAGAAATAGAAAGTGCGGCAAAGGCGGGGGTGGAGATCCTCGCTTTTCCCGAACTCTCCCTCTGCGGCTATACCTGCGGCGACTTGCTGCTGAACAGCACGCTGACGGACGGTTGCCGCTGCGCGCTCAGACGCATTGCCGAGGCGACGAAGGGCAAAAAAATGCTTGTGTTCGTGGGGCTTCCCTTCGAGGTGCAGGCGGGGAAGCTGTATAACTGCGCCGCCGCGATCTCGGACGGGGCGGTATGCGGGCTGATCCCCAAGAGCAACGTTCCGAACTACGGCGAGTTCTACGAGCAGCGCTATTTTCTTCCTGCGCCCGAGGAGGGCACGTTTGTGACGCTCTGGGAGGACGAGCGCGTCTATTTCGGCTGGGACTGTATCTTTACGGATGAGGCGCACGGTGCTTTTGTCGCCTGCGAAATCTGCGAGGACGTGTGGTCGCCCAACCCGCCGTCCGGCTCGCTTGCCGTCACGAAGGCGAATATCATCGTCAATCTCTCTGCCTCGAACGAGACGGTGGGAAAGCGCGAGTACCGCAAAACGCTGCTTGCCGCGCAGTCGGGCAAGTGCATTTGCGCCTACGTCTATGCGGACGCGGGCATTTCTGAGAGCACGTCGGATATGGTGTTCTCGGGCAACCACATGATTTACGAGAACGGCACGCTGCTTACGGAAGCCGAGCCGTTTTCGGAAAAATCTGCGATTGCCGAAGTCGACGTCGGTTTCCTCAATGCCGAGCGTAGAAAGAATAACACGTTCCACGACGAGGCGGGAGTAGACTACTACGGAGAGGAACTTGGCTTTGTCGGCGACGGCGACCTCACGTTGCGCAAATTCTCCCGCACACCCTTTGTGCCCGAGGAGAACGTCGGAGAGCGGGCGGAGCTCATTCTTTCCATGCAGGCGCACGCGCTTGCACGGCGGCTCGCACACACTAATTCCAAGACGGCGGTCATCGGCGTGTCGGGCGGGCTGGATTCCGCGCTTGCGCTGCTTGTCACGGTGCGCGCGTTCAAG
>CAMWQK010000174.1 GCA_947176445.1 uncultured Clostridia bacterium
CATGTACACCGTGCGACTGTTGAGATTGAGCGAAATATCAGCCTTGCCGCCGCTGAGCGCCTGTGCCGAACCGACTGCAACGCCGCCTTCGAAAACAGACACGTTTCCGCTCTCTTTGCCGTACAGCTCCTTTGCGTTCAAGGTAAAGTTCACTTCCTGCGCCGCATCGGTAATATTGCAGAGGAAGATCGCCGTCTTGCCGCCGAACGTATACGCGCTCACAACGACCTGATCGACCTGCGTGCGACCCGACTTCAATCCGCCGACGCTACCCCAAGTGGCAACGTTCTCCGTCTCGTAATAGTACTCCTTCCGTGCGAGCCCGAGCTCCGGTGCACGCGCCATCGTACCGTAGACGAGATAGTCCTTGCCGTAGCTCAGACGCGCTCTTCCGAGCGTATCGATGAATTGGATCATGTCCGCTTCAAGGCGGTCTTCCAGTCCCGCATAAGCGCTACGGTTTAGGCACTCGAAGTTGAATTCGGGAATCCCACCGTTGAGCGCAACGTACGCCATCGTGTGATAGTACGCCGTTCCGACCCCTTCCATCGGAAGAAGGAAGGAATCCGTACGGATACCGCAGTACTCGTGATATACGTACTCGAAGAGCGGGATCTTGACGGCAACGTCGTTGCGGACAAGGTTCATGATCTGATCGTGTTCCATGCTGCTGATTTCGCCCGAAGCGGAGCGCGCCTGGAAGAAATCGACGTATGGAATCGCTTTTTCGGTGATCATCTCCTGACCCGTGAACCCGTTGTCGCCCGCGGCGTTCACCGTTACCGAACGGGAAATTTCCCAGGAGCGCGACATTAGATCGTAGAAATCCGGCAACGTGTTGATGCGCTTTCCGTGCGGGTGCGAATCGTCGTAACAGAAGATAGGATGTACGGCGCAGATACCGACGTCGTTGTAGATCCCCTGCGCACCGAGCTTGACAAACTGATCCTTTTCGCGGCTCGTGATCGTCTGCGTCCACTGCTCGCCGCTCGCGCAGATGTATTGAAATTTCGAACCGAAATTGATATCGTAAATGTCTCCGTTCCCCTTGCGCATTGCGTAATCGGTAATGAACGAAGGATTGTTCTGCATGAGTGCTTCCGTCTGCAAATCGGTGTACTCGAAGAAGGCGATCGGTTCGCCGTTCCTCTCGAGCGCCTCGTACAGATCATCGTTCTTGTTCGCCTCAAACACCGCCGTAAGCTCCGTGGAGTGGTTGTAAACGTGCGGGATCGCGGTATACCAGGGGATCGTGAGAATTTTCGACCCTTCCGCCGTAAGATTACTGCGGATTTTCTCATAGATTGCAAGCGCGCTGGAATGGCTGCCGAGCGAGGGTAAGGTGAATACACTCGCAATGGAATGCTCGTACAGATCCTTGTTCAGATCCGTTCTTTCGCTGTTGAGTCCGCGCTTGGTGACCCAGTCCTGTTTTACCGCCCATTCCTTGTACTTTTCGGCAGGCTCGTACCAGTTCCCCTCGTATAGATTGGAGATGACCGTATCGTAGCCGAACTCGACGGAATTCATGCGCAGATCGCTTATATAGTGCCCGATTTCGATATCCAGCGTGCCGCTGTCGCCGCGCACCGTGAAATCCTTCACCGTGTCGCCGCTGTCGCGCGTCGAGAAATAGAAACCGCCCTTATTCTGCGTGAAATAGCCCATGAATTGCATCGTGCTCGCAAAGCCCTTCGGATCGATCGAGCTTTCGCCGTAGAGCCCCTGCCCGTATTTGAAGAAGTTCTTCGCCGGATTTTTGAAGAGATATCCCGTCGCCATCGAGCTGACGAGATAGTCCTCTTCGCCGTCGCCCGTGAGGCTCCCTACGTTATCGAGAACGGGATACTGCACCGAAGTCGTCTTCCCCGAAAGCCCCGAAAGACCGGTATGGAACACGATCTCGTCAGAATACGCACCGAGCGTAGCGGATGCAACCGCCTTTACGCCGTTATCGAAGCCCCACTCGAACGAAAAGCCCTTCTCTTCCCGTCCGTCTAAGGAGACGGAATAGCGGAATGAATTTTCCTTCGGCGCGATATGCCCCTCGAGCGTAATCGGCTCGACGTTATCCGCATCCTTTACAAGATACAGTTCGGAAACTTTATTGTAGATTTCGCGGATGGAACCGTTTGACTTATTGAATACAATGCGGACGCTTTCGTTTTCAAGGGAAAGCTCCGTTGCGGACTGCGTCAGTTTCAGACCCGCCTCCCCGTCTTCGCCGCCTCCGCAGGCGGCGAAAGGGAGGATCATTGTGCCTGCCAAAAGGCAGGCAACAATGCTCTTTTTACTCATACATACCTCCGATCACTCAACGTAATAAGGATTTTTCTCCCCGCGGGAAAGAATGGCGTTCATCTTCGAAGTCGTAGACGAAAGATTGCTCGCGTACGCCGTCTCAAACGCCGTACTCCCCGACCCCATGCTGCTCGCCAGCATATCGTTCACGAGATTGATGATATCCCACGAATATTTGGGCTCGGAAATCGCAAGTTCCGTAACCGTCTTTACCACGCTCAGCCACTCGGCGGGCGTCTCTGTCTCCAACGTATCGAGGTAGTTCTGCACCTTGACGCTCGGGGAGAAACGGCTCCGATAGGAATCGACGAAGAACTGTGCGGGACGCTCCACCTTATCGTTGAACATATAGTTCAGGAAGGTGACGGCAGCCTCTTTCTTCGCCTTGGAAGCCGAAGAGGATACGCAGAAGTTCCAGCCGCCGTTCGTCGCAGTCGCGTAGTTGTAGCCGTTGCGCTCCTTCGTAGAGGTGGGAATGGGCACGATGCCGATCTTATCC
>CAMWQK010000175.1 GCA_947176445.1 uncultured Clostridia bacterium
GGATACATATCTCGACGGGCTTGTAGAGAAATTCGTTGCAAGCGCGCGCCTTGCCAAGGAAGCCGGCTTTGACGGCGTAGACATGAAGAGCTGCCACGGGTATCTCTTGCAGGAGCTGCTCTCCGCATATTTGAGAGAGGGGAAATACGGCGGCAGCTTCGAGAACAGGACGCGGCTGTATCTGACTTGCGTGCGGGAGATCAAGAAAGCCGTTTCAAAGGACTTTATCGTAGCGTCGCGGCTCGGCATTACGGACATGGTGCAAAAGCCGTACGGGTTCGGTACGGATGAAAACAATAATATCGATCTCACCGAGCCCAAAAAGCTGATTTCCGAAGCGCACAAGCTCGGCGTGAATATGATCAACGTGACGCTTGGCAATCCCTACTTCAATCCGCACGTGAACAGACCTTTCCGCGTGGGACCGTATAAGCCCGAAGAGAGCGCGGAGACGGGGCTTGAACGGTTCATCAGGGTGGAAAAGGAGCTCAAAGAGACGTTTCCCGATATCACGTTTATCGGCTCGGGACTTTCCTATTACCGCGGACAGATGATGGAGGAAGCGGAAAAGATGCTTACGGACGGCGTGTGCGATTTAATCGGCTTCGGCAGAGTTACGCTCGCTTATCCTGCGTTTTACAGCGATCATCTGAGCGGAAAATTCGATGCGAAGAAGTGCTGCGTGACCTGTTCGAAGTGTACCGAGCTCATGCGCAACCATCAGATTGCGGGCTGCGCTGTGTTCAATGAATATTACAGAGATCTGTATAAAAATACCGTTGCGGCAAAAAAGGAGAATTGATATGATGGAAAATGAAAAAATCGCGCTTGTAACGGGCGCATATCAGGGGATCGGAAGGGGCATTGCGGATATGCTTTCGCAAAACGGCTACCGTGTGATTTATTCCGACGTCTTTCCTGAGATGGAGGGCGTCGAATATCTCAAGCTCGATATTTCCAAGGCGGAAAACAGGGAAGCGGCGGCAGACTATATCGATAAAAAGTATCACAGGCTCGATCTTCTCGTCAACAATGCGGGCGTTGCCTGCAAAGTCCGTATGGACATTCTGGAGACGACGGAAGAGAGCTTCGATCGCCTCATCAATATCAATACGAAGGGCACTTTCTTTATGTGCCAGAAGTTTGCAAACCTCATGATCGGCTATAAGTCTTCGGGCAAAATCAAAGATTATTGCCCGCGCATCGTGAATATTGCGTCCAACTCGAGCTATACGTCGAGCGTTTCCCGCGGAGAGTACTGTATCTCCAAGGCGGGCGTCTCTATGATCACTTCGCTCTTTGCCGATAAGCTCGGAGAATACGATATCCCCGTTCTGGAAGTGAGACCGGGGATCATCAAAACGCCCATGACGGAAGTCGTCACGCAGAAGTACGATAAGCTGATTTCGGAGGGGATCACGCCCACAAAGCGTTGGGGCACGCCCGACGACGTTGCAAAGGCAGTGCTTGCGGTTGCCGAGGGGCTCTTGGATTTTTCAACGGGCACGGCAATCAACGTGGACGGCGGATTCCATATCAAGAGACTTTAACAGGGGAGTATATGAGGATTATCGAATGCGACGCGGTCGTCGTCGGAACGGGCTGCGCGGGCTATAATTGCGCCGATTGGCTGTACGACTTCGGCTATAAAAATATTCTGATCGTTACGGAAGGCAAAAATACGGGCACGTCGCGCAACACGGGCAGCGACAAGCAGACCTATTATAAACTTTCGCTTGCGGGCGATGAGGGGGACAGCGTAAAGAGCATGGCGGAAACGCTGTTTGCGGGCGGCGCGATGGACGGCGATATCGCCCTCGTGGAAGCCGCTAACTCCGTGAAGAGTTTTTTCAAGCTCGTCAATCTCGGCGTGCGGTTTCCGACGAACGGCTACGGCGAATACGTGGGATATAAGACCGATCACGATCCGTTCCGCCGTGCGACTTCCGTCGGACCGTATACTTCCAAGAAGATGACGGAAGCGCTCGAAAATGCAGTGATTTCCAAGGGGATACGCATTCTCGACGGGTACGCAGTCATCCGCATTCTGACGGACGCGGAGGGCGTTTGCGGACTTCTTGCGCTCGATTTATCCGTTACCGATCGCACGGAATATATTGCGATCAAGTGCCCGCACGTTGTTCTGGCGACGGGCGGCCCTGCGGGTATCTATTTCAACAGCGTCTATCCCGCGTGTCATACGGGTTCATCGGGGCTTGCGCTCGAAGCGGGGGCGGAATTTTCCAACCTCTCGGAATGGCAGTTCGGGCTCGCTTCCGTCGATTTTCGTTGGAACGTTTCGGGAACGTATCAACAGGTTCTTCCTCGCTATATTTCCATCGACGAAAAGGGCGTAGAACGGGAGTTTTTGAAGGATTACTATCAGAATAATTCCGAAATGCTCAAAAATATCTTCCTGAAAGGCTATGAATGGCCGTTCGACGTGAGAAAAATTTACGGTTCGTCCTGCGTCGATCTGCTCGTCTATATGGAGTCGGTCGTAAAGGGCAGAAAGGTCTATCTCGATTTCACCCGCGAGCCTTCGGGGCTGGAAGACGGTTTTGAAAAGCTCGATTCGGTCACCTATGAATATCTCTCCAATTCCGATGCGCTTCTGCCGCTTCCCATCAACCGTTTGAAGAAGATGAACGCGGGTGCAGTTTCGCTGTATTTAGAGCACGGGATCGATCTTACCAAGGAGCCGCTCAGGATCGCCGTGTGTGCCCAACACAATAACGGCGGCGTCAGCGTGAATACCTGTCACTTAACCACATCTTACGCTGACGACGAATA
>CAMWQK010000176.1 GCA_947176445.1 uncultured Clostridia bacterium
TGCTTGCGACCGTCATGAACTCGCTTGCGATGATGGATGCCATCGAACAGCGCGGCATTCCGACGCGGGTACAGACCGCGCTCAACATGATCTCCGTCGCAGAGCCCTACGTTTTAAGAAAGACCTTGCACCATTTTGAAAAGCAGCGCATCGTCATTTTAGCCTGCGGCACGGGCAATCCCTATTGCTCGACGGACACGGCGGCGGCACAGCGCGCGTGCGAGATCAATGCGGACGTTCTCCTCATGGCAAAGAACGTGGACGGTATTTACGACAGCGATCCCTCCACAAATCCCAACGCGAAGAAATACGACCATTTAACTTTCGGCGATATTGTCAATAAAGGATTAAAGGCAATGGACGCAACGGCGGCGACCATGTGTATGGAGAACGACGTTCCCGTGCTCGCCTTTGCGCTCAACGAGTCCCGCTCGCTCGTCCGCGCGGTCTGCGGCGAACAGCTCGGCACACTCATTTCGAAAAATTAAAAGGAGATTACTATGATAGACAATGAAAAGGTAGAGGAGCTCTTCCTCGTACTCGAAGACAAACTCGATAAGACGGTAAGCGTGCTTTCCGAGGAGTTCACCTCCATCCGTGCAGGGCGCGCAAATCCCCACGTGCTCGACAAGTTACAGGTAGAGGCATACGGCGGCATGAGCCCCCTCAACCAGCTCGGCAACGTCGCGGTTTCGGACGCGAGATGCCTCGTCATCAGCCCTTGGGATAAGTCGCTCTTAAAGAGCATCGAGAAGGCGATCCTTACCTCCAACCTCGGGCTCAATCCCGCAAACGACGGCAACGTCATCCGTCTCGTATTCCCCGAGCTCACCGAGGAGCGCAGACGCGACCTTGTCAAGCAGGTCAAGAAGATGGGCGAGGACAGCAAGGTGGCAGTCCGCAACGTCCGTCGCGAGGCGATGGAAGGCATCAAGAAGATGAAGACGGGCAAGGAGCTCTCCGAAGACGAGGCGTCCTCCTGCGAAGCCGACATCGAAAAGCAGATCGCAAAGAGCATCGAGAGCGTCGATAAGCTCGTTGCGGCGAAAGAAAAGGAGCTCATGACCATCTGATGAAGGTGCAGAAGGAGCGGGGAGAGATCGCGTATCCCCGTCATATCGCCGTCATCATGGACGGGAACGGACGGTGGGCGAAGAAGCGCCTGCTTCCGCGCGGCGCGGGTCACCGCGCAGGCTTAAAGCGCATGATCGAACTCACCGAGCATGCGTTTTTGTCGGGTGCGCAGTATCTCACGCTGTACGCGCTCTCGACGGAAAATTTACAGCGACCCAAGGAGGAGCTCGACGGACTGTATGCGCTCTTCCGCGATTATTTTTCGGAGCACGTCGAAAAGCTCGTCAAAAAGGATATCCGCCTTCGCGTCATCGGGGATATATCGCTTCTCCCCGAAGATATCGTCTCTCTTATCAGGGACGGTGAGGGGCGCACGGCGGAAGGAAAGCGCGGACTTTTGATCCTCGCCATTGCCTACGGCGCGCGGCAGGAGATCGTATCCGCCGTGAATCAAGCGGTCAGGGCGGGGGAAGAGGTAGACGAGGAAAAATTTTCCTCTCTTCTCTATACGGAAGGCGTGCCCGCGCCCGATCTGCTCATTCGTACGGGCAAGGAAAAGCGGCTCTCCAACTTTTTACTGTGGCAGTCGGCTTATTCCGAGCTGTACTTTTCGGATAAAATGTTCCCCGATTTCAAGTGCGCGGACTTCGACAAGGCGGTTTCAGACTATCTCGCGCGCGATCGCCGCTACGGCAAGGTTTAAGGTGATACTATGAAAGTGCGTTCGATTACGGCAACGGCGTATGTGATCATACTCGTTGGCTTCTATCTGCTTAAAATATTCGTGCACATGGCGTTCTTCGATGCGCTCATCGTGGCGTTTTCCGTCCTCGGCACGTTCGAAATGACGCGCGCGCTCGGCGATAAGATAAGACCCCTTCAAAAGGGGCTCGTCCTGTTCTTCTCGACGGCGCTCCTCGTCAGCTACTCCGTAAGCGATATTCTCTACCGCTATTTGCAGGAGAGCTCGCCGGAGCTCTTTAACTATTCCACGAACATCGCCTTTGTCGTATTCATGGCGGGCGTTGCGCTCATCTTCGGGTTGCTCGTGTTCTCGCACGAAAAGACCTCGCTCGATTCGACGGCATATTCGCTGTTCTCGCTCGCATTCCCGTCGATTTTCCTGCTCGTGCTCATGGGGTGCAACCATCTCCCGCGGTACTCGGAGATTGCGATTTTATTCGTGTTCGCCGTCTGCCCCGTTGCAGATTGCTTTGCACAGCTCACGGGCATGGCGCTCGGGAAGAAGTTCCCGAAAAAGATGTCGCCCGTCATCAGCCCCAACAAGACGATGGTGGGCGGGATCGGTTCGCTCATCGGTGGCGCGCTCGCCGCAGTCGCCATCTTCTTCGCGTACTACGGGCTCATTCAGCCGGAGAGCTTTTCCGAAAAGTGGCTCAATCTCATCTTCTTTATCGGGCTCGGCGTACTCACCGCGCTGTTTGCGGAGTTCGGCGATCTCGTGGAAAGTGCGATCAAGCGCAAGATCGGCATCAAGGATATGGGAAAGCTCCTGCCCGGTCACGGCGGCATTCTCGATCGTATCGATTCGAGCCTGTATGCCAGCCTCATCGTCTGCTTCGTTATGGTAATTCGTATCATGACAACGGGCTAAAGCGCATAGATATAGTTATACCTCGTCCGCGCGTGCGCGGACGCATTTTTTAAGAGAAAGAGGAAACGTATGAAAAATTATCTTATAA
>CAMWQK010000177.1 GCA_947176445.1 uncultured Clostridia bacterium
ACCGCTGACCTATCGGGTATGAACCGATCGCTCTAACCAACTAAGCTACATCGCCATCATGGTTGCGGGGGCAGGATTCGAACCTACGACCTTCGGGTTATGAGCCCGACGAGCTACCTGGCTGCTCCACCCCGCGATGTCAGCTACCCAAATTTTGAATAGCTTTATTATTTTAACGGAACTTCCCCTGTTTGTCAACTGTTTTTGCCTGAAATTATATTATTTTTCCTCCCGCCGTTGCAAATTTCTTTCAATTGTGCTATACTCTCCTCGTATGCAACTTCTCTCCCTCAAAAAGTATTACGGAAATCGCTTTTGCGTCGCCCTCTCGGGCGGCATGGACTCCGTATGCCTTTTGCACGCCCTTTCCGCCGCCGCAAAGGAGCACAACATTACCCTCTCCGCGCTCACCTGCGAGCACGGCATCCGCGGCGAACAGTCGAAGCGCGACCTTCGATTCGTGCAACAGCTCTGCAAAAACTGGAATATCCCCCTCACCGTTTTTGAGGCGGACGTTCCCGCGCGGGCGAAAAAGAGCGGGCGCGGGTTGGAAGAGGAAGGACGCATTTTCCGCTATGAATGCTACGAGAAAATCATCTTAGGGCAAAGAGCCGACTATGTTGCAACCGCGCACCATAGAGACGACGACATCGAGACGGTTTTATTCCGCCTTGCGCGGGGAACTTCGCTCGGCGGGCTTGCCTCGATCACCGAACACGACGATATCATTCGCCCCCTGCTCTCCGTTCCGCGTGCACAGATCGCACAATACGCAGAGGAAAATCACCTGCCATACGTGACGGACGAGAGCAATCTCGACGAGACCTACACGCGAAACGCACTGCGTCTCACCGTTCTGCCCGTCCTGGAACGGGCGGTAAACGGCGCGGGCGAGCACCTGTTGGAGTTTGCAAAGCGCGCCAAGGCGGACGACGACTATCTCACGGAGCTTGCAAGGAAGGAAATCGCGTACGCGCAGAACGAAGTCTTCTTCTCCGCGCATCTCCCCGCCCCCCTCTTTTCGCGGGCGTGCATCCTCGCTATGAAGTCGCTCGGAATCACCTGCAATTATACGGCGGCGAATGTCGACGAAATCTCCAAGCTCCGGACATTGCAGAGCGGAAAACGCGTCTGTCTGCAAAATAGTATCGAGGCGGTTCGCGAGGGCGACAACATTCTCCTTTGCAAAAAAAAACAACCCTGCATTGAGGAACTCCCCTTTGCCTTGGGTGAATTTGCGCTCGGAAAAAGCCGCGTTCTCATCTCCACGCAGGCGCGCGCAGGCGCTCTGCTTGCGGACAGAGACGCTTTCCCTGCTGAATGCGTCATCCGGACGCGTCGGGAAGGCGATATCTTCACCCCCTTTCACGGACAGAGAAAGTCGCTGAAAAAATATCTGACGGATAAAAAGATCCCCGCCCGCATCGGGCACGACTTGCCCCTTATTGCGAAGAGAAACATCGTATATGCCGTTTTCGGCGTGGAAATTGCTGACGAAGTAAAAACCACAGAGAACACTGCGGAGAAGATTTATCTCTCCGTCGATCGGGAATAAACCTGCTACGAGCGGGAAAATATACGGAGGAAAAAACATGAACAAGAACATTGAGCGCGTGCTCCTCACCGAAGAGGAGATCGGGGCGGAAGTAAAAAAGGCGGCAGCCTGGCTGGACGAGCGCTTTGCGGGCAAGGACACCGTACCCCTCGTCGTATCGGTATTAAAGGGCAGTGTGATCTTCTTCTGCGACTTAGTTCGCGCCATGCAGACGCCCGTGCAGATGGATTTTATGACGGTGACGTCCTACGGGAACTCCTCCGAGAGTTCGGGGCTTCCCAAGATCGTGATGGATCTTGCGGCGTCGGCACAGGGACGGGACGTTGTGCTCGTGGAGGATATCGTTGACTCGGGACACACGCTCATGAAGATGAAGGCGCTCATCGAGGGGCGCGGCGCGAAGTCGTTCACGGTCGTCACCCTGCTCGACAAGCCCTCGCGGCGCAAAGTACCCATTGCGGCGGACTATTCGTGCTTCGAGATCGAGAACGAGTTTATCGTCGGCTACGGGCTTGACTATGCACAGCAGTACCGCAATATTCCCTACATCGGCGTCTTGAAGAGAGAAGTATACGAAAAATAAACAGTTCTTCTAAGCAAGCGGGAGCGCACGCTCCCGCTTTTTGTTTGCATATGATGACAGTATGACAAACCTTCCCTATCAGAGAACTGCCGCCGTAGCATATGCGCGCCGCTGGGCATTTGGGCGCAATCCCGACTTCTACGACTTTTCGCGCATCGGCGGAGACTGTACCAACTTTGCCTCGCAGTGCATCTATGCGGGTGCGGGCGTGATGAACTTCACCCCGACGTTCGGCTGGTTTTACCGCTCGGCAAACGACCGCACCCCTTCCTGGACGGGCGTGGAATACCTCTACAACTTTCTGGTGAATAACGAGGGCGTCGGTCCGTACGCCAAGGAAGTACCGCTCGAGGAGCTGGAAATCGGCGATATCGTACAGCTCGGGCGGGCGACGGGAGATTTTTACCACTCCCCCGTCGTCGTCGGATTTTCCCGCGGGCGCATTCTCGTTGCGGCGCACTCGTACGACGCCTTCGATAAACCGCTCGACTCCTACTTTTTCGAGCGCGTGCGCGGAATCCACATTCTCGGCGTGAGAAAAGAGTGATATTATCCATAAAATATCCCGCAACGCGTACCAAGAAACGGTCTTGACATTTTACTCGCCCCATGCTATAATCAGGAG
>CAMWQK010000178.1 GCA_947176445.1 uncultured Clostridia bacterium
GCGTAGGTGAAGGCGGGCTGCGCCGCATAGCGTGCGCCGAAGTGCGCGAACAGGACAAGCAGTACCGCAAGCAGAAATACAACGGGGATATATCTTTTTTGCATATTTTCAGTTTGACGAATTTTGGAAATATTATTTACAAAAAACGGGTGTTGTGTTATAATACGGATATGAAAAATATCCATGAAGTTTACGGGCGCGACGCGAAAGAAGTTCTGGCGCGGGCAAAGTCGCTCGAAGCGTTTTTCGTCTCCACATTCGGCGAAAAACCAAAACACTATATCTCCTCTTCGGGGCGGGCGGAGATCGTCGGCAATCATACCGACCACAACCTCGGCAAGGTGCTTGTCGGTGCGATTTCGTGCGACATTCTCGCCGCCGTTTCGCCGCGCACGGACGGGATCGTGGAAATCTGCGCAGAGGACTTCCAACCCGTCAGATTTTCCGTATCCGACCTTAGGCGGCAGGAGCGGGAAAACCACCGTTCGTCCGCGCTCGTGCGCGGGGTGTTAAAGGCGCTTTCGGACAAGCAGTATCCCATCGGCGGGTTTTCCGCCGTCACGCACTCTACAGTGTTCCGCGGGGCGGGGGTCTCTTCCTCGGCGGCGTTCGAAGTGCTGATCGCGGAGATCGTCAACGTCCTGTATGCGGGCGGGAAGATCACGCCGCTCGAAGCGGCGGAAGCAGGCAAGTTTGCGGAGAACGTCTACTTCGGAAAGCCCTGCGGTTTGCTCGACCAGACGGGCGTCGCGCTCGGCGGGCTGAACGCCGTCGATTTCTACGGGGAGAACCTCAAAATCGAGCACGTGCCCGTGCTCAAAGGCTATTCGCTCGTCTTAACGAATACGGGCGGCTCGCACGCTTCGCTCACGGAGCACTATGCGGCGATCACCGAGGAGATGAAGGCGGTAGCGGGCTTCTTCCAAAAGAGCGTTTTGAGAGAGGTGAAACGGGAAGAGTTCGAGGCGGCGATCCCCGAACTGAGAAAGTGCGTGAGCGATCGGGCGATCCTTCGCGCAACACACTTCTATGCGGAGAACGAGCGGGTCGATCGCGCGAAAGAGGCGTTGAAGAGAGGGGACAAGCGGCAGTTCTTCAAGCAGGTGCGTTCCAGCGGTGCGAGCAGCCTTACCTATCTGCAAAATGCCTACGTTGCGGGGGAGACGAGCCAGCCTCTCGTCCTCGGCGTTGCGACTGCCTCCCGCCTTGTGAAGGACGGCGCATTCCGCCTCATGGGCGGCGGTTTTACGGGCACGGTGCTCGCATTCCTGCCCGAGGGCGACGAAGCGCAATATATGGCGGAGATGGGGCGCATCTTCGGGAAAGAGAACGTGCATTTAACTTCCATTCGCCCGTGTGGCGCGTGCGAGCTTGCAATCGATTAAAACCTTTGGAGGTATTGATATGATTTCGGAAAGAGTATTCGGAAAAACAAACAGCGGAGAGGAGGTGCTCGCGTTCACGCTCACGGACGGTGCGCGCAAGGTGACGATCCTCAATCTCGGCGGCACGATTCAGAGCATTGTCGTGCCCGATAAGAACGGCAATCCGACGGACGTCCTGCTCGGATATAACGACGTTGCGGGGTATCAGAACAACGACGGATATCTGGGCGCGCTCATCGGCAGATTCGGCAACCGCATCGGCGCGGGAAAGCTGACCATCGACGGAACGGAGTATCAGCTCTACTGCAACGACAAGGGCAACCATCTGCACGGCGGCAAGTCGGGATTCGATAAGAAGATCTGGGCGCATAAGATCGACGGGGACGAGCTCGTGCTCTCCATTGTCTCGCCCGACGGCGAGGAGAACTACCCCGGAACGCTCAAAGTGGAAGTCACCTATTCCTTCCAGGGCGGGGAGCTGAAAATAAAGTATCACGCCGTGTCCGACAAGAAGACGGCGATCAACCTCACCAACCACGCATACTTCAATGTCAACGGCGAGGGCGACGGGAGCATGCTCGACAACGTGCTCTGGCTCGACTGCGACGAGATCGTGCCCACCGATCCAAAGCTCATTCCCGTCGGCGGGTTCAAGGCGGTTGAGGGTACAGCATTCGATTTCAACGCCCCCAAGGAGATCGGGCGCGACATCGATGCGGCCGATATCGACTTAAAGCAGGGCGGCGGCTACGACCACTGCTATATGCTCAAAAACAAGTGCGGCGAGTATGTGAAATACGCGGTCGTGTTCAGCAAAAAGACGGGCATCAAGATGAGCTGCTATACCGATATGCCCGCCGTACAGTTCTATGCGGGCAACTTTTTGGGGCAGCAGGGCAAGACGGCGTACTACGGAAAGCGCGCAGGGTTCTGCCTCGAAACGCAGGCGATCCCCAACAACGTCAATGTTGAAGAGTACGCCGCGCGCGGAAGCTCCATCTACGACGCGGGTAAGGAATATCACTTCACTGCCGCATATAAATTCGAAGCATAGTCAATGTATTATACATACATCGTCCGTTGCAGCGACGGAAGCCTCTACACGGGCTTTACGGATAATCCCGAGCGGCGCGTAAAGGTGCACAACGACGGGAAGGGGGCAAAATATACGAGAAGCCGCCTTCCCGTTTGTCTCGTCTACTTGGAGGAGTACGAGACGGAGCACGAGGCGCGCAGCCGCGAGTGGCATATCAAGCGACTGTCGCGGGAAGAAAAACTTTCGCTCATTCAAGGGGGAGCAAATGGCAAAGGGTAAGCACAAAGGATTAAAAATAACGGGAATTGTTCTGGGCGCGATACTGCTCGCTCTGGGGAT
>CAMWQK010000179.1 GCA_947176445.1 uncultured Clostridia bacterium
CCCCTCTTTGAGGCGTGCAACGGGAATGCCCGTCCACCGTGCGACGATCTCCTGAATCTGTTCCTCGGTCACCTCGTCGACGAGAATGGCGTTCTCGCGATCGGAGATGAGTTTCTCCGCCTCTTTGAGCTGCTTTTCAAGCGCGGGCAACTCGCCGTACCTGAGCCGCGACGCCCTGTCGAAATCGCAACTTGCCGTAGCGGAATCGATCTCGCCGCGCAGCTCGTCGATCTTCGCTTTGAGTTCCTTCTCCGTGCGGATGGCGTTCTTTTCGTCTTCCCATTTGGTCTGCATCTGCGTGAAGTTGGATTTGAGATCGGCAAGTTCCCTTCTTAAAATCTCCAAACGCTTCTGCGAGAGCTCATCCTTCTCCTTGGCAAGCGCCTTCTCCTCCACTTCGAGCTGAATGCTCTTGCGGCGAAGCGCGTCCATCTCCGCGGGCATGGAGTCGATCTCCGTGCGGATCATCGCCGCCGCCTCGTCTACGAGGTCGATCGCCTTATCGGGCAAGAAACGGTCGGAAATATAGCGGTTAGAGAGCGTCGCCGCCGCGACGAGCGCGTCGTCGTGAATGCGCACGCCGTGGAAGATCTCAAACCGCTCTTTGAGCCCCCGAAGAATGGAGACGGTATCCTCCACCGTCGGTTCGCCGACTAAGACGGGCTGAAATCTGCGTTCGAGCGCGGCGTCCTTTTCGATGTATTTGCGGTATTCGTCGAGCGTTGTCGCACCGATACAGTGCAGCTCGCCCCGCGCGAGCAGCGGTTTTAAGAGGTTGCCCGCATCCATCGCGCCCTCCGTCTTGCCCGCGCCGACGACGGTGTGCAGCTCGTCGATGAAGAGCAGAATTTCGCCCTCCGACCGCGTTACCTCTTCGAGCACGGCTTTGAGCCGCTCCTCGAACTCACCGCGGTACTTCGCACCCGCAATGAGCGCGCCCATATCGAGCGCGAACAGCGTCTTATTCTTCAAACCCTCGGGCACGTCGCCCTTGACGATGCGCTGCGCCAGCCCCTCGGCGATCGCCGTCTTTCCGACGCCCGGCTCGCCGATGAGCACGGGATTGTTCTTGGTCTTGCGCGAGAGAATGCGCACGACGTTGCGGATCTCCTCGTCCCGCCCGATAACGGGCTCGAGCTTGTGCTCCCGCGCGCGCTTTGTCAAATCGCTTCCGTACTTTTCGAGTGCGTCATAGGTATCTTCGGGGTTATCGCTGCGCACGTTCTGCGTGCCGCGCACCTCTTTTAATCCCTGTAAAAACTCCTCTTTTCTCATGCCGAACCGCGAAAACACGCGATCCAAGCCCCGTTCGAGATTATCGAACAGGCAGAGAAATAAGTGCTCGACGGAGACGTAGTCGTCCTTCATGCCCGCGGCGAGCTTCTGCGCCTCGTTTAAGAGGCGGTTGAGCGGCGCGCTCGCATACGGCTGACCGGCAGCGCCGGACATGCGCGGCATGCGCTCGATCTCCTCTTTGATCGCCGTGCGGAAGCCATCCGCGTCCTTCCCCATGCGCTGTAAAATACGGAAGATGAGCCCGTCTTTTTCGAGCAGTGCGTGGGCAAGATGCGCCGTGGTGAGCTCGGCGTTTCCGTATTCGATGGCGGTGCTCTGCGCCGCCTGTATCGCCTGCATCGATTTTTGGGTAAACTTATTCGCGTCCATATCCTTTTCCCCTCTGAGGCGCACAGCCTCGTGTTCGTTCGCTTGTATTATAACATTGCAAGCAAGTTTCTTCGCTTGTATTATAACGCGAATGAAGGAAAAATAAACAGACGCTTCGAAAATTTTAGTCTACAAACAACGGCGTAGAGAGATATCGCTCGCCCGTATCGGGAAACAGTACGACGATGTTTTTGTCCGCATTCTCCCTGCGCTTTGCGAACTCGGTTGCCACGAACAGCGCCGCCCCCGAAGAGATCCCGACGAGAACGCCCTCCGATTTTGCGATTGCCCTGCTTGCCGCAAATGCGTCCCCGTCCGAAACTGTGATGACCTCGTCATAAATTTCGGAATTGAGGACGCGCGGCACAAAGCCCGCGCCGATCCCCTGAATTTTATGTGCGCCCGAAACGCCTTTCGAGAGCACGGGAGAACCAGCAGGCTCCACCGCAACGATCTGAATATTCGGATTTTTGCTCTTTAAGTATTCGCCCACGCCTGTGACCGTGCCGCCCGTGCCGACGCCCGCGACGAAGATATCCACTTTCCCCTCGGTGTCCTTCCATATCTCCACGCCCGTGCCATCGCGGTGCGCCTTAGGGTTGGCGGGATTTTCGAACTGCAAAGGAACAAACGCGCCCTCGATCTTTGAAGCAAGCTCCTGCGCCTTTTCAATCGCACCTTTCATGCCCTTTATTCCCTCGGTGAGCACGATCTCCGCGCCGTACGCTTTGATGAGACTTCTGCGCTCGACGCTCATCGTATCGGGCATGGTGAGAATGACCTTGTAGCCCCTGGAAGCGCACACCGCCGCAAGCCCGATGCCCGTGTTCCCGCTCGTCGGCTCGATGACGGTCGCGCCCGCTTTAAGCGCGCCCGACTTTTCCGCCGCCTCGATCATCGCCCTCGCAACGCGATCCTTGACCGAGCCCGCGGGGTTGAAATATTCGAGCTTTGCATAAATTTTTGCCTGTAAATTGTTGATTTTTTCGTAATGAGTAAGTTCAAGGAGCGGAGTGTTTCCGATCAGCTCCGCAATTGAATGATAGACTGCTATTGCGATATCCTCCTCAAAAATTACACTCTATCTGATTT
>CAMWQK010000180.1 GCA_947176445.1 uncultured Clostridia bacterium
CCCGTAAAACAGGTGTCTCAGCCAACGTTCAACTTTATCACCGTTCGTTACGACAGAAGTTTTGAAGCGCGCGTCATTCAGCTCGACGACGTGAATAAGGATTTCTATTCGCAGCTTAAAAACGAGCTCTTGTCCTATCCCAAGGTGAAGAGCCGCATGAGCTGGCGGCACGAGGCATTCCGCCTTGGCAGACAGACGGTTGCAAAAATGCGTTGCAGAGGGCGCAGACTCTGTGTCTATCTCGCGCTCGATCCCAAGCAGTATGCGGAGACGAAGTATCTCGTGGAAGACGTCTCCGAGGTCAAAACGAGTGCGGCGACGCCCTGCTTATACCGCATCAAGAACGAGCGCCGTTGCCGCTACGCAAAGCAGCTCATCGCTGCAATGTTCGCCGCAATGGGCATTGAGAAGGGCGAAGAGAAGAACGATAATTATGTGGTTCCTTACGAGCCGCTTGAACCGTTGCTTGCGCGCGGGCTTGTCAAGCGCATCGAGGTCAAGTCCAACGTGCTCGGCGAGGCAGCTCCCGCCATGGTCGAGGAAGATGACGACGATATCGTCGAGATCATTCGCGTTCCCGACGAAGAGCCCGAAGAGGTTATCGAAGAGGTGGTTGAAGAACCTGTCGAGGAACCCGTTGAAGAGGTGGTCGAAGAGACGGTTGAAGAACCCGTCGAGGAAGTCGTCGAAGAGCCTGTTCCCGAACCTGCTCCCGAGCCCGAAGAGGAGCACGTCAGCGTGTCCGTCGTCGAGGCGCAGGAGGCGATGGAGGACGAGACGGCTGCAAAATACGTTGCCGTGAGCAGCGAAGTGAGCGATAAGTCCAAGCAAGTCGTTGTCAACGTCGATACGCTGAGCAAGTATTTCCGCAGCGGCGACAGAGTGACGATCAAAGAGATGAAAGAGGTCATTCCGTTCGTGCCGAACAAGGCGACATACGTGAAGGTGCTCGCGCGCGGACGCATCGATAAGTCGCTCGAAGTGGTGGCGGACGATTTCTCGCTCGACGCGGTCAAGATGATCGTGCTCGCGGGCGGCAGCGTCATTCGCAAGCGCAATAACTAAAAACGACAGGCGGCGTTTGTTCTAAGCGGAACAGATGTCGCCTTTATTCGGTGTTTTAAGAGAGGAAATCTATGACAGAACATACAAAACAGCTCATCGAGAGCGGAAGAACGGCGCTCGGCATCGAGTTCGGCTCGACGCGCATTAAGGCAATTCTCGTAGACGAGAACAACGCGCCCGTTGCATCGGGCAGTCATGAGTGGGAGAACCGCTACGAAAATTCGATCTGGACTTACACGCAGGACGATATTCTCACCGGCTTACAGGATTGCTATGCGAACCTTGTCAAGGACGTCAAGGAGAAATACGGCGTGCCCTTGCAAACGGTCGGTGCGATCGGCTTTTCGGCAATGATGCACGGTTACATGGTATTTGATAAGAACGACCGTCTCTTGGTGCCGTTCCGCACCTGGCGCAACAACAACGCGGCGTACGCGGCGGATCGATTGACCGAAATTTTCGGCTATCATATTCCCGCGCGCTGGTCGATTGCGCACCTTTATCAGGCGATCCTCAATCACGAACCGCACGTCAAGGAGATCGCATACCAGACGACGCTCGAAGGGTACGTGCACTGGCTGCTCACGGGCAGAAAGGTCATCGGGATCGGCGAGGCTTCGGGCATGTTCCCCGTGGACGCCGAGACCAAGCAGTACCGCGCCGATTTTATTCAAAAGTTCAACGAGCTTGTGAAGGGGGAGAAGCTCCCGTACAGGGTCGAAGAGATTCTTCCCGAAATTTTGGTTGCGGGCGAGGATGCGGGGCATCTCACCGAGGCGGGCGCGAAGCTCCTCGATCCGACGGGCAACCTCAAAGCGGGAATTCCGCTCTGCCCGCCCGAGGGCGACGCGGGCACGGGAATGGTCGCCACCAACAGCATTAAAAAACGCACGGGCAACGTCTCGGCGGGAACGTCCGTCTTTGCCATGATCGTGCTGGAAAAAGAGCTCTCCAAGGCGTATCCCGAAATCGACCTTGTTACGACGCCCGTCGGCGACCTCGTCGGCATGGTGCATTGCAACAACTGCACGTCGGATATCAACGGCTGGGTCAATCTGTTCGGCGAGTTTGCGCACCTTGCGGGCGTGGATATCCCCAAACCTAAGCTCTTCGATCTGCTCTACTTCCATTCGGAGCAGGGGGATAAGGACTGCGGCGGACTGCTCTCCTATAATTACGTATCAAACGAGAACATAACGGGGGTAGACGCGGGGCGTCCGCTCTTCGTACGCACGTCGGAAGGGAAATTCAACCTCGCGAACGTGATGCGCACGCACCTCTTTTCCGCATTCGGTGCGCTCAAAGTGGGGTGCGATATCATGCTCAAAGAGGAGGGCGTCAAGCTCGACTGTATCACGGGGCACGGCGGACTGTTCAAGACGGAGCGCGTCGGACAGCGGTATCTTGCCGCGGCGATCAATGCGCCCGTTACCGTGCGGTCGACGGCGGGCGAGGGCGGCGCTTGGGGCATGGCGATCCTTGCAAACTATCTGATTACGAAGAAAGCGGGTGAGAGCCTCGAAACATATCTCGACGAGCACGTCTTTAAGGGGCAAGATGGCACAACGCTCGCGCCCGACAAAGAGGACGTTGCGGGCTTCGAAGCGTTTATCCGCCGCTACAAAGACGGGCTTCCCATTGTTCGCGAAGCCGTGCGGTCGTTACA
>CAMWQK010000181.1 GCA_947176445.1 uncultured Clostridia bacterium
TGCCCGAACGGTGAACAAACAAATGGAATAAGTTCAGGAGATCGAGCTGTCGATCATCAAAAAATTCAGAAAAGAAATCTGGTTCCCGTTCGTGCAGAGCGTCAAAAAGTACGAGCTCATTCAAGAGGGGGACAGGATCGCCGTATGTATCTCCGGCGGGAAGGATTCTTTCCTGCTCGCCAAGTGCATGCAGGAGATCGCCCGCCACGGCAAGTATGCGTTCGAACTTAAATTCATCGTCATGGACCCCGGCTATACGGAGAAGAACCGCGACCTCATTCTGCACAATGCGGAGCGGCTGGGCGTGCCGATCGAGATGTTTACGAGCGATATCTTCGAAGTCGTCTCGACGGTGGGCGGTGGGTCTCCCTGCTATCTGTGCGCGCGCATGCGGCGGGGGTATCTCTACGAGTTTGCCAAAAAGCTCGGCTGCAACAAGATTGCGCTCGGGCATCACTTCGACGACGTCGTGGAGACGACGCTCCTCAGTATGTTCTACGGCGCGGAGATCAAGACGATGCTCCCCAAGCTGAAATCGACGAGCCACGAGGGCATGGAGCTCATTCGTCCGCTGTATGCGGTGCATGAGGAAGATATCAAGGCGTGGGCGAAATATCACTCGCTCACCTTCCTGAACTGTGCATGCCGCTTCACGGAGAAGGTCGCCAACAAGGAAGAGGAGAGCAAGCGGAAGGAGATGAAGACGCTCCTTGCCGAGTTGAAAAAGTGCAATCCCGAGGCGGACGGCAACGTGTTCCGCGCACTGCATAACGTGTGTATGGACGGCGTGATCGGCTGGCGGAAGGACGGCGAAAGGCATACTTTTTTAGACGAATACGAAAAGTTGCAATAAATAAATATGCAAATTAGCTTGTAAAATGCGGAAAATCATCGTATAATAGAGGCGAGGTACAACATGATAGAACTTAGGTTGTTACAACAGTATTTGGAACTTGCAATGTGGAAGACGAATGCCGAGAGCGGAAGAGATTCGTGCGGGAAGTATCCTCGCTGCGCATATTGCAATAAACATCAGGAGTTTGCCTGCGCAAAGGCGTTCCTTGCCTGCATGCGTGCGGGTAGGGACGGGATCGTGCCCGCGGGCGGATATCCCGAGCCTCCCGCGAAGGAGTTTTTCGGCGACGCGCTCATTGAGAAGCGTCCGAACACTTCCGTCACGGAGGGCGTGCAGACGGTGTATTCCATGAATTCGCTGTACGCGCAGCAGATCACAAGCATGCGCTTCTGGGAGGCTTATTCGGAAGTCACGGGGGCGGATACAAAGACCCCCCGCCAGATCACCTCGGGCGTTGCGGAAAGTGCTCCCACGCCCGCCAAACCGCAGGAGACGGCGGCAAGGCGCAGCACGGGCGGGCGCGTGCTCAACGTGCGTTCCGGCTTTGAGGGCGACCGCACGCCGATTGCAACGCTGAAAAGAAAATAAGCGGAAAGCCGAGTAAAACCGTTTAGAAAGGTTCGTATTCGGTTATATAATTCATATCATAATAACGTCCGCTTACCGGACGGCATGGAGGCTGGTTGATTTTTTTATGGACAGTTCCACAATAGGGCTGTTGATCGCACTCGTTGTACTCGTCGTTTTATCGGGCTTTTTCAGCGCTTCGGAGACGGCGTTCACGAGTTTCAGTACTGTACGCATGCGCAGATACGCACCCAAAAAGCGTTCTGCGCGGCTTGTTTTGAAGATGAGTGAGGACTACAACAAAGTTCTCACGACCCTTCTCATCGGGAATAATATCGTCAACATTGCGGCGGCATCTATTGCCACCGTGATTTTTACACGCTTTTTCGGGCAGCTCGGACCTACGATCTCCACGATTGTGCTCACGGTCACCGTGCTCATCTTCGGTGAGATCACGCCCAAGACGCTCGCCAAGGAATCGCCCGAAAAATTCGCGCAGTTTGCGGTGTATCCGCTCTACGTCTGTTCGATCGTCTTCACGCCGCTTAATCTCATATTCAGCGGCTGGAAAAAGCTCGTGTTCCTCGTGTTCGGACTGAATAAGAAAAAGACGAAGTTCACCGAGGAAGAGTTCAAAATGCTCGTCACCGACGTCAAGGACGAGGGCGTTCTCAATGCCAACGAGCACGATCTTATCAAAAAGAGCCTGCGCTACGACGATCTGCACGTCGGCTCGTGCATGATTCCGCTCGACCGCGTGATCATGGCGGAGATCCGCGACAATCCGCAGATGATCTATAAGCTCTTCCGCGAGACCAACTTTTCGCGCATTCCGATCTATAAGGGAACGAAGGGGAATATCATCGGGATTTTGTACCGTGCGGATTTCTACGAAAACCTGCTTGCCAAGCGGGATAATTTTTCGAATATCGTGCGTCCCGTCTCGTGGACGACGCCCGATATCAAGCTCTCGGAGCTGATGAACCGTATGCAGAGCATGCGCGAACACATGATGATGGTGGGGGCGAGCGGGAACGCGCTCGGGCTCATCACGCGGGAAGATATCGTCGAAGAGCTTTTGGGCGACATTGACGATAAGTACGATCTAACCCCCGACACCTCGCCGTTGCAGCCGTTTATCCCCGAGCCCGAACAGCCGGAGACGGTGGATGAAACCGAAGAGTAAGAGTTTCGAACGATTTGTTTTGCAAGGACGGCAAAACAAATCGTTCGAGGAAATTAACTTTTTTGCGGCGTTTAGGTTGTCGTCAAAGTGCAACAACTGACAAC
>CAMWQK010000182.1 GCA_947176445.1 uncultured Clostridia bacterium
TCCTATACGTGGGCGACGGCATCAACGACACGCCCGTGCTTGCCGAGAGCGATATCGCCGTTTCGATGGGGGCGCTCGGCAGTGCGGCGGCGATTGAAGCGAGCGATCTGGTGCTCGCATCGGACAGCTTGTCAGCGCTTCCCAAGGCGGTGAAGGGCGCAAAGAAGACGCGCAAAATCGTTGCGCAGAACATCGTGTTCTCCATTGCGGTCAAGGTTGCGCTCATGGTGCTCTCCCTGTTCGGGTTGATTCCGCTGTGGGCGGCGGTATTCGGCGACGTCGGCGTCATGCTGCTTGCCGTGCTCAACTCCATGCGCATGCGTGCGAAAATCAAGTAAACAGAATAATAGAACAACAAACAACCCGAGGCGAATGCCTCGGGTTGTTTGTTAAATAAGATTGGAGAGTAAAAGCATTGCAGCTGGGACTGCAAAGGCTTTTTCACAAGGGTTTTCGCCCTTGCTACGATTTCATTATAGCCGAGCGGCGGCGGAAAATCAACCTACTCTTTTGAAAATGCACTCTACCTGCAAGAATTTTCAAAATAGAGAACGGATTTCATACTCTACTCACAGTAGAAGTATTGACAAGTGTGTTATTTTCGACTATAATGGGAGCATGGAAGATCAGGATCAGTTGGCAGTCACCATCGGAAAAAACATCACGCGGCTGAGAAAACTTGCGAACATGACGCAGCTCGAGCTCGCGGATAAATTAAACTATTCAGATAAATCCGTCTCCAAATGGGAACAGGGGAACGGCATTCCCGACGTGCGCATTTTAATTCAGCTCTCGGAGCTGTTCGGCGTGAGTATCGACGATCTCGTCAAAGAGCATCCGGAGCAGCGTCAGGTCATTCCCCGCAGGGAAAAGGGCAGGCAGCGCCTCATCACGGTGCTCCTTTCTACGGGGCTATGCTGGCTTGCCGCCGTCATCGTATTCGTCTGTTTCCTCATCTTCGGGTCGGAGCTGAAAGCGGGCTGGCTCGCGTTCATCTACGCCGTTCCCGCCTCGGCGATCATTGTGCTCGTATTCAGTTCAATATGGCACTGGAAATGGATGCGTATTTTATCCGTCTCCGTGCTCGTCTGGGGCGTGATTACCTGCGTCTATCTCACCGTGCTCCTTGCGGTTGGTTACAATGCGTGGCAGTTATTCCTCATCGGCATTCCCCTGCAAATTCTTGCGCTGTTCTTCTTCGTATGGCGCAAGCGTGCGGGATTTCGGGTATAGGTAACATATGGAAGAAGTATTGCGTTTTCACAGACGCCGCAAGATGGCGGAGGCATTGAGCTGGATCTTCATCATTCTGGCGATCCTCAGCCTCGTTGCGATCATCGTCTGCCTCGTGATGATCGGTTTTCAAAGCGACGGCGAAAAGATCCTCAACATCATATCGCTCTCGTGCCTCGGCGGAATATTGCTCTTCGGCGCGCTCGGGTATTTTCTCTACAATCGCACCGATCTGCTCTTAAAGCGCGAGAACGACGCGGTGGAGCGTGCGGACTCGCCCGACAGTTTTCTCATCGGCAACGGCACGCTTGCTACCTTTCACGACGGCGTGATGACCGTTCACCGCGCGGGCGTGCAGCAGAAGGGGGATAAACTCATTCATATCCCGCTCGGCGAGATCAAGGCGTACTCCGTTTGCAGCCGCCGCAAGCCGCGCGAAAAGGGGGAATGGAGCGTCGTATTCGAAGTGCCCGCACACTTTCTCGCCCGCGACGAATATAAGACGGAAGAGGGCGAAAAGGTCTTTATCCAGACGGACGCCAAACAGCGTCTCTATGACAGTCTGAGCGCGCACGGCGTTCCGCTCCTCGGCGAAAAACAAAGCGAACAGGCGAAGAATAAGAAGTTCACGCGCGTGTTCCGCAGCGTCAAGCCGGACGTTGAAAAGCGCAGAAAGGCGCTCCTTATGATGCTCGCGTGCCTCGTCGCACTCGGCGGCGGAGTTGCGATTGCGTTTCTGCTCTCGTCGACGGTCGGAACCATCCTTGCCGTATTCGGCGTGTACTTCGGCACACAGGCGATTTTTAAGTTTACAAAGAGCAAATCGCGCTTCTCCGTCTATGAAGAGGGGATCTATTGGGAGGAGGCGAACTCCGTCAACAATATCTTCTTAAAGTGGGAGGAGATCGAAACGATTGAACTGCACGAGGAGAACATTCCCGTGCTCCAAATAAAGTGCGTGTGCGGGGCGTATCACCTGCCCGCGCTCGACGGCTTCTATGAGGAGCTCATACGCCTTCATGGAGAGAAGTGCGGAGAACAGAAATGAGACAGCTTATGATCCACGGCGTATATCGCCACTTTAAGGGAAACCTCTACTACGTAGAGGACGTTGCGAGCCATTCGGAGACGGGCGAGCCGCTCGTCATCTATCGCGCGCTCTACGGCGAGCGGAAACTGTATGCGCGTCCGCTCGATCTGTTTTTGTCTCCCGTCGAAAAGGAAAAGTATCCGAACGTCGAACAGGAATATCGGTTCGAGCTCATAAAATAAATCGTGAGGAATAAAGAATGCTCTGCGTGATCTGCGGCGTCAATCCCGCATCCGACTATGTGAAGAAGTCAGAAGGAAAGGAGATCCGACTCTGCCTCTGTCCCGAATGCTATCAGAAGCTGTACGGAGAGAAGCGGTCGGATTTCTTCCCCTCTTTTGCGGGCG
>CAMWQK010000183.1 GCA_947176445.1 uncultured Clostridia bacterium
GATGAGCCTGCACCCGAGGTGCTCCACCGCGTATTCGATGCTGCCCAGCGCATGCTGATCCATCACGTTGCCCGCAACGCGCACAACGAACAGCTCGCCGATGCCCGCGGAAAAAATACATTCGGGAATGACGCGGGAATCCGAACAGCTCACAACGACGGCGTACGGATTTTGTCCGTTTATGCTCGTCTCCGCCCGCTTCTCAGGCGAGATATCGCCCAAGCCCGTTGTTGCATTCAGGTAATTCGCATTCCCCGCTTTCAGCCGCTTCAAGGCGACCTGCGCCGATATCGCTTCCTGCATACTTTCACTTCCTTTATTTTTATCCATTTTAGCACGAAAAGAGAAGATAGTCAAATCAAAAATCGCCCCGACTGTAACAGTCGGGGCGGCATATTTTGATAAAAATCATCTGTTCCCTTTTCCGTACCTTGCGGGCGTTACGCCGACGTACTTTTTGAACAGCTTGGAAAAATACGACGCGTCGGTAAATCCCGTCTTCTCTGCGGTCTGCTCGCCCGAAAATCCTTCGAGCAGGTAAGACTTCGCGTGTTCGATGCGCACGTCCGTGAGATAGTCCGTAAAGGTCGTTCCGAGCTCGTCGTGAAAGAGATGGCTGAGGTAGTACGGACTCACGTGCACCGTGCCCGCAACCGCAGCGAGCGTCAGCCCGCTGTCGTGATAGTTGGAATTGATATACGAGATCACCTTGACGAGCTGCGCGTGCACCGGTTTCCCGCCGCGGATCTTATAGACGATATCGAGATATTCGTCAAGAATCTCCGTCGTCAAAATACATAAATCGTGAAAGTCGATATTTTCGAGAAATAGTCCCGACGACTTTTTGACGATGTCCGAAAGGTCGGTGATTTTCGCCCCCACCTCGACCGCCGTCCGCGACAAGAATGCGGTGAGCTCATACAGCTTTGCCTTAATGACGTCGAGATCGCCGCCCGCAAACAGAAAGATTTCGGCAAGCAGATCGTTGAGAATCTTCTTCGCCGTCGTCTTTTCGCCGAGCTGAACGAAGGTGATGAGTTCTTTTTCAAGCTCCACGGGGTATTCCCCGATCTCCCGCTTGCCCACTCCGCTGCGGGTCTCTATCTCCTTTGCAAGGCTCTGATACTGCGACTCCTTCTCCTCGCGGTAATTTCTGAACGTCCGCTCCTTCTCGCCCATGTAGTCCACCATGAACGTGAGCAATCCCGCAAGCCCCGTCATTGTCTGGCAGTCGATGTGCTTGATCTTGGAGAGATCGAACGAGCCGTGCTCGATATCCACCCCTACCGCCTTGCAGCGCAGCGAAAAATCGTCTAAAAACACGTCCTCTTTTTCCCATAGACACACGGGTCCGCTCGATATATAGCCGACGGCGTTCTCCTCGATGAAGATGGGCGCAATACACATGATCAGCCCGCATTCGGTCTCGTAAATGTACGGTTTTTTCAGCTCGACGCTCTTCTTTCCGCTGCTTACGATCTTGTTGCGGCAGACGCCCTTCTCCTTCACCAGGTCGCAGATACAGCCGTCCTCGCGGACGCTGAGATACTCCTCGCCTTCGGGGTCGTAGAGCGTGACGCTCATGCCCGTGGCATCATAATACGTGCGAAACAGCTTTTTCAGCTCCCGCAGATCGAAGATATGATTTAGTTTTGCGCTCTGCAAGTTCATAGATCGGCAAAGAGAATGACGGAAAAATAAGTGACGGTGTTCGCACCGTTGACGTAATTGATGTTGAGATCGGCGGCGAGCTCCACAACGTTGACCCCGCAAGCCTCGATCGACGTGGTTGCTTCCTGCGGAGAGCGGCAGGGCGCGTCGGGATAGGTGCACGTTTCACAGTGATTGCAGCCGCCCGCGCCAAGCGCCCTGTAAGGCAGTCCGTCGAGCGCCCTGCGGACGCGGATTTCAAGCTCAGTGTGCGCATTTTTTGCCGCAATCATTCCCTCGATATCAAAGCTGTCCTCGATCTCGTGCTTGGTTGTGAATACGAAAAAGTCGGGATACTGTTTAATTTCCCGTTCCAAGTCCTTATAATTGCCGACACCGGGCGGGCACGTCCAAGTTCTGCCGTACATGCCGCAGTAATTCAATTTGCACGCATCGGCGACTTCCTGACGAAATTTCAATATCTCCGTTTTTGCCTTGGCATATTGAAAAAACTCGCCCTTGAATTGCATGACCCTTTCGAGAATTTCATTCATACGGAAAAAACATATGCTCGGTGAACAGATCCGCAAACTGCGGATTTGCAGCGAGCTCGACCTCCGTGGTATTTTTGCTGATCTCTTCGGCTCTCTTCATGACCGAATTGTTTACGAGACACATGGCGGCGCCCACGCCCGCGGCATTGCCGCAGGGGCGTACTTTATCCGCAAGCTGTTCGGGGATGAGCCCCGTCTTGACCGCGCTGTCAATGCGGATATAATTTCCGAGCCCGCCGCAGAGAAAGAGCGCTTCCACCGCTTGCCCCTCGCGCGCTGCGATCGCGAGCAAAATCTCGATTCCCGCGCGCACTGCGCCCTTCGCAAGCTGGAATTTTCGGATGTCCGCCGCCGAGATATAGACGCTGTCACTCAGGTAAAACTCATCGGAGTCAAGCAAAAACGCGCCCGTCTCGTCGATCACGCCCTCGTCCAGCTTTCTCTAATAAACAAATAAGAT
>CAMWQK010000184.1 GCA_947176445.1 uncultured Clostridia bacterium
CACCACGCCCGTGGATTTCAAAGCCTTCCCGAAGGACGGCCACGTAACGCGCTTCAGCTCGGAAAACGTCTCTTTGATCTTTCTGCCGAGACGAACAAAGATATTCGGTTTTTTGTTTTTATCCGCCTTTTTCGCCTTCTTTTCAACGGGCTTATTCTCGACGGGTTTATTCTCGTTGGACTTTGCCATATCAACCTCTCGGGCAATTACTTGGATTCTTTGTGCGCAGTGTGCTTTTTGCAGACAGGGCAGTACTTTTTCAGCTCGAGACGGTCGGGATCATTCCGCTTATTCTTGAAGCTGTCGTAATTTCTGTTCTTGCACTCGGTACACTCGAACGTAACCTTCATGCGCGTGGATTTCGTAGCCATTCGTTAAAACTCCATACAAAAAAATTACACCCCTCAGGTGCGTACAAGTAGTATACTACACTTTGAGGGGCTTGTCAATCGATTTTTAAGGTGATTTTGTTTATTTTTTTACCGATTTTATCCGATCGGGTGCAGGTTTTTGAGCGAGACGTCTAAGATAGGCGCGCTGTGCGTGAGTGCGCCCGAGGAGATATAATCGACGCCCAGCGACACAAGCCGCGCGATGTTCTCCTTCGTGACGTTGCCGGAGACTTCGATCTCCGCCTTGCCCTTTGCCATCTTCACCGCCTCTTTCAGCGTGTCGCCCTGCATATTGTCGAGCATGACGATCTCCGCACCCGCATCGAGTGCGTCTTTGAGCTGAGCGAGCGTCTCCACTTCCACCTCGATCTTGCGCACGAAGGGCGCATAGGCGCGCGCCGCCGCGATCGCCTCTTTCACGCCGCCCGCCGCGCCGATGTGGTTGTCCTTCAAGAGCACGCCGTCCGAGAGGTTGAAGCGGTGGTTGTTCCCGCCGCCGACCGTCACCGCGTACTTTTCGAAGATACGCAGCCCCGGAGTCGTCTTGCGCGTATCGAGGAGTTTGGTGTTTGTCCCTTCGAGGTACTTTGCGACCGAGCGCGTATACGTTGCAATGCCGCTCATGCGCTGCAAGAAGTTGAGGGCGGTGCGCTCCGCCGATAAAACAGCGCGCATCTCCCCGCGCACGGTAGCGAGCTTCTGCCCGCTATGCACTTCGTCCCCTTCCTTTACATGAAGAGTGATTTCCGCGCTGTCGTCCAGCAATTCGAACGTGCGGCAAAAGACGGGCAGACCCGCGATCACGCCGTCCTGTTTTGCGATGAGTTCCGCCTCGCCGCGCGCGCCCTCAGGCACGACGGAGTTCGCCGAGACGTCTTCCCACGGGATATCCTCTTTCAGGGCACCTAAAATTGCCTCGTCGAAATGAAGTTTACGCGTTGTCGAATTTTCCTTCACGGTTGATCTCCTTAAATACCTTCTTTTTATAGATCTCCGCGAGCGCACGCGGCGCGCGGTATTCCTCAAAGTTGACCTTTATCTCCTCGCCGTCCGCTGTGAAGCGCTCCGAGATATCCTCCGCCGCACGCTTTGCAAAAATGAGCGATTCGAGCAGGGAGTTTGACGCAAGGCGGTTCTTGCCGTGCACGCCGTTGCAGCAGGTCTCGCCCACGGCGTATAAGTTTTTCATCGTCGTTCTGCCGAAGAGGTCGCTGCGGATACCGCCCATAAAGTAGTGCTGTGCGGGCACGACGGGAACGGGCTCCTTGAATACGTCGTACCCCTCCTCGGCGCACCGCTTCACGATGCCGGGGAAGTGACGGTTCAACGTCGCCGCGCCGCCCTCCACCGTCCTTAAATCGAGACGGACGAATTTACTCCGTTCGAGGTGCATCTGATGAAAGATCGCCGCGGTGACCGCATCGCGCGGGAGCAGTTCATCGACAAAGCGTTTGCCCTCGCCGTTGATGAGTTGCGCGCCCTCGCCGCGCACCGATTCGGAGATGAGAAAGCGCCGACCGCGCTTTTCCGAATACAGCGTGGTGGGATGGCTCTGCACGTAGTCCGCATGATCGACGGCAACGCCGTGCTTCAAGCATACCGCAAGCCCGTCTCCCGTCAAAATGCGGAAGTTGGTCGAATTTCTGAACAAGCCGCCGACGCCGCCCGTCGCAAGCACCGTCTTGCCTGCACGGACGACAAACAGCTCGCCTTTGCGGGTGCGGCACACCGCGCCGAGTACCCGCTTTTCATCGTCCGAGCAGACGAGATCGAGCATGGTCGTATACGACATAATGGTAATGTTATTGCGTCTTTCCGCCTCTGCAAGCAATTTGGAAGTGATTTCCTTGCCCGTACAGTCGGCATGAAAGAGAATGCGCGGAAACGAGTGCGCCCCTTCGCGCGTGTAGCACAGTTCGCCGCTTTGATCCCGCTCGAACCGCACGCCGAGCGCAAGCAACTCTTCCGCCGTCTCCCGCGAATGATCGATCATACAGCGCACGGTGTCGGGATTGTTCTCGTAGTGCCCCGCGCGCATGGTATCTTCGAAATACGGTTTATAGTCGCGCTTATCTTTGAGCACGCACATGCCGCCCTGCGCGAGGAAGGAGTCGCTCTCTTTGAGTCCGCCCTTGGCGATGACGAGTATGCGCAGCTCCTTTGGCAGGTGGAGCGCACAGTTGAGCCCGCTCACCCCTGCACCGACGACGAGCACGTCGAAATTCTTGATATTTTCCATCTTCATTTTGCTCTTTATAATAT
>CAMWQK010000185.1 GCA_947176445.1 uncultured Clostridia bacterium
GACGGAAGCTACCCTCAAGAGATGGACGATCATCTGTCTCGTCGTGTTGGCGGTGCTTGCCATCGTATTCTTTATTCTGCAAATCGACGGAATTTGGTCTTAATCTACACGAAACTCAAACGGGCGGCTTGAAAAAGCTGCCCTGTTTTTCTATATTTACATATAAAGTATAAGGACATCATCTTGAACGCAAAACAACTCATTCTCGAAAAAATCAAAGACGGTTCGTTCGCCCTCATGACGGACGAGCAAATCGCACGCAAGTTAAAACTCAGACCCAGGGAGGGCGCGGCGCTCCGCGATATGCTGCACGCACTCGTCCGCGAAGGCGAGCTCATCTGCGACTCCTCCTACCGCTTCGGAACGGCAAAGCAGTTCGGCGTAAAGAGAGGCGTTCTCTCCGGCAACGAGCGCGGCTTCGGCTTCTTCATGCCCGAGGACGGCTCGGGCGATCTGTTTATCCCCCACCGCGCCTTAAAGGGCGCACTCCACGGCGACACCGTGCTCGCGATCCCCGTCAGAGGCAGATCGGACGACGAGGGCGAGATCGTCGCCATCCTCGAACGCGGTCTCAAAGAGGTCGTCGGAACGTTTCGGCTCGACCGCAAAGCGGGATACCTCAAAGCCGACGAGCGGAAGTTCAGCGAGGAAGTGTATATCCCCTTCAATAAGACGAAGTACTGTAAGAACGGCGATAAGGCGGTCGCACGCATCACGTCGTACGCCCGCGACGGTTCGCCCGCGGGAGAAATTATCGAGATTTTAGGCGAGGGCGGCGATTTCTTCGTAGAGGAGCTTGCACTCATTCGCACCCACAACCTTCACGAGGAGTTTCCCGAGGCGGTCATTGCCGAGGCGCAGAAAAAAGCCGCGCGCGGGATTATAGAGAGCGACCTTCACGGTCGGCTCGACCTTCGCGGCGAGCTCATCATCACCGTCGACGGCGAGGACACGCGCGACATCGACGATGCGATCTCCGTTTCGTTCGACGGGAAAGTTTATCATCTCGGCGTGCACATTGCCGATGTTTCGAACTATGTTCCCCGAAACGGGATCATCGACAAAGAGGCATATTCCCGCGGAACGAGCGTCTACTTTCCCGACCGCGTTCTGCCCATGCTCCCGCCCGCACTCTCCAACGACATCTGTTCCCTGAACGAGGGCGTCGATCGACTCACCCTCTCCTGTCTCATGACGGTGGACAAGAGCGGCAAGGTGCTTGAAAAGCGCGTTGTCCCCTCCGTCATCAACTCTCGCCACCGCATGACGTATAAGGCGGTCACGAAAATTTCCGAGGGTGACGGCGAGGCGGTTGCAAAGTACCCCGACCTCGTGGAATTTGTCGAGACGGCGGTAGAGCTTACGAAAATTTTACAGACAACGCGGGCAAACCGCGGCGGCGTCGATATGGACATCAAAGAGGCGAAGATCCTGTATGAGGACGGAAAAATTACCATTCCCGACTACGAACGCACGATCTCGCACGAGATGATCGAGCAGTTTATGGTGCTCGCCAACGAGAGCGTTGCAACGCTCATGACGGAGCGCAAGATGCCCTTCGTCTACCGCGTGCACGAGAGCCCGTCCGCCGAGAAGGCAGGCGATTTCCTTGCATTCCTTCGGGAAGCGGGCGTAAACGCCGACTTCGACCCCGAGAGCGTCTCCCCTGCGGACTATAAGAAGCTGCTCGATATGTTAGAGGGGGAAGCCATCTATCCCCTCGTCAATCGCGTCATGTTGCGGTCGATGATGAAGGCGAAGTACTCGCCCGAAAACTTAGGACACTTCGGACTTGCGTCCGATTGCTACTGTCACTTCACCTCCCCCATTCGCCGCTATCCGGACCTCTGCATTCACCGCATCATCAAGGAGAGCCTCGTCGACGCAGAGAAAGCGCGCGCGCAGTACGCGAGCGTCGTTGCTCCGACTTCGGAGCAATCCTCTCTGTGCGAGAAGAATGCGGCGGACGCGGAACGCGAGGTAGACGCGCTGTATACCGTCGCCTATATGCAGAATAAAATCGGCGAAGAGTACGACGCGATCATCTCGGGCGTGACCTCGTTCGGCGTGTTTGCAGAGCTTGCCAACACCGTCGAGGGCTTGATCCCCATCGGCGATCTGCCCGACGATTATTACGACTTCGACGAAAAAAGCTATACGCTTCGCGGCACGCGCGCCTCTTTCCGCCTCGGCGAGAAAGTCCGCGTTCGGGTTGACGGCGTCGACTGGGGAATGCGCAGAACGCAGTTCCATTTTTTGAATAAGATCGTGTAAATCCTTTCTTTTTTGAAGAGAGCGTGA
Source organism: uncultured Clostridia bacterium (assembly GCA_947176445.1). Classification (GTDB taxonomy): domain Bacteria; phylum Bacillota; class Clostridia; order Christensenellales; family Borkfalkiaceae; genus Gallimonas. The sequence continues at coordinate 2,302 of CAMWQK010000185.1, forward strand.
TATAATATATAGAAATATGAAAGTCATTGCCGTAAACAAATCCGCCTCCTTCGAGTATTTCATCGAGGAAAAGTTCGAGGCGGGGATTGTGCTCGAAGGGAGCGAGGTCAAATCTCTCCGCGCGGGCAAAGCCTCTCTCAACGAGAGTTTTTGCGAGCTTTCCCGCGGAGAAGTATTCCTCAAAAATATGCACATCGCCCTCTATGACAAGAGCGGCGCCTTTTCCACGCGCGATTCGAGGAAGGATCGCAAGCTCCTCCTGCACAAGCGCGAGATCGCACACATCGGCGGGCGCGTCAACGAAACGGGCTATACCCTCGTTCCGCTCAGCCTTTACTTTAAGGACGCACT
>CAMWQK010000186.1 GCA_947176445.1 uncultured Clostridia bacterium
CCATCATCTGTGCCGCGGGCAAGGGCACGAGAGCGGGCTTTTCGGAGAATAAGGTCTTAAAGGAGCTGAACGGCTTGCCCGTTCTCTCCTACTCCCTCTCCGCCTTCTCCCCGCTTGTCGACGAAATTCTCGTGACCGCTTCCGAAGAGGACGAGGCGCGGATCGTTGCCCTTCTCTCCCCCTATCCGAACGCCCGCACGGTGCTCGGCGGCAATACGCGGGGCGAGAGCGTCTATTACGCGCTCAACGAAGCAAAGGGCGCAATCGTGCTCGTGCACGACGCGGCGCGCCCGTTCGTGACGCAAAAAATCATTCTCGACTGCATCGAGAGCGTACAAAAATACGGTAGCGGCGTGTGCGCGCTCCCCGCAACGGATACGGTAGTACTCACGAAAGACAATCATATTATGTCCGCGCCCGCGCGCGAGAGTGTGTATACCGTTCAGACCCCGCAGGGTTTCTATACGGAAAAACTGCTCTGCGCATATGAACATGCGGAAGAGGACGAGAGAACGTTTACCGACGAGAGCGGCGTGTATGCCGCATATATCGCCCCGCCCCGCCTCTTTGTCGGAGATAGGCAGAATAAAAAACTCACCTATTCCGAAGATTTCCGTCCCGCAGAGCGCGTCGGCTTCGGCGTGGACACGCACGCGTTCGGGCAAATTGCCTCTAATTCTTTTATCACACTCGGCGGCGTCAAGGTCCCCTCGCACGCCCCGCTCATTGCCCACAGCGACGGAGACGTGCTCGTTCATGCGCTCATGGACGCACTTCTGTCTGCGGCGGGTCTGCGCGATATCGGTTACTATTTCCCTGATACGGACGAGAGCTACCGCGGCGCAAACAGTATGGAGCTGCTTGCCAAGGTATTGCATTTGGTAAGAGGACAGGGATTAAAACCGCACAATGTGAGTATCTCCGTTCTGGCGGAAAAGCCGCGCCTTGCGCCCTATATCGAACAGATGAAATCGAGCCTTGCAACCGCCCTCTCTCTGCCTCTTTCAAACATCGGCATTGCGGCGGGTACGAACGAGAAATTAGGCTACATCGGCGAAGGCAAGGGCATTACCGTATATTGTACGGTACAGGAAATAAGTATTTGAAATTAAGGATCAACTATGGCAAAGTCAACGACACAATTTGTATGTTCGGAGTGCGGGTATACCTCGCCCAAGTGGTTGGGGCGTTGCCCCGATTGCGGGAAATTCAACTCCCTTGTGGAAGAAGTCGTCGCTCCCCCGCCCACGGCGAAAAAGTCGGGCGGGTATAAGGCGCCCCTGCAATCGCGCGCCATTCCCCTCTCGCAGGTTACTTACGAAAAGTATGAGCGCGTCTCCTCGGGGATCTCCGAGCTCGACGTCGTGCTCGGCGGCGGGATCGTAAGAGGCTCGCTCGTCCTCGTCGGCGGCGACCCCGGCGTCGGCAAGTCCACCCTGCTCACGCAGGTCTCCGCACATCTTGCGAAAGATCACAAAGTCCTCTATCTCTCCGCCGAGGAGAGCTGTTCGCAGGTCAAGCTCCGCTGTGAGCGGCTGGGGCTCAATTCCGACAATCTGCTCCTTCTCAACGAGACAAATCTCGACAGCGCGGAGGAAGCCTTCCTCGAAGCGGAATACGTCATCATCGACTCCATTCAGGCGGTGTATACGGAGGCGCTCACCTCGGCGGCGGGGAGCGTCGGGCAAGTACGCGAGTGCGCCAGCCGACTCATGCGCATTGCAAAGTCCAAGGGCATCACCTTTTTTATCGTCGGGCACGTCACCAAGGAAGGAACGCTCGCAGGTCCGAAGGTGCTCGAACACATTATGGATACCGTCCTCTACTTCGAGGGCGAGCGGACGGAGAACTTCAAAATTCTCCGTGCCGTGAAGAACCGCTTCGGCTCGGTGCAGGAAGTGGGCGTATTCGAAATGACGGGCGAAGGGATCTACGGGCTTTCCGACTACTCCGCCCTCTTTCTCTCCGATACGCGCGGGATCGCGGCGGGCGCGGTCGTCACCCCCAGCGAGACGGGCAACCGCTGCATGATGGTGGAAATTCAGACGCTGATCGCAAAGACCGCCTACGGACTGCCTAGGCGCATGTCGCTCGGGGTGGACTTCAACCGCCTCGTGGTACTCATCGCCGTGCTCGAAAAGCGTTGCGGCATCGCCCTCGGCACGCAGGACGTATACCTCAACGCAATGGGCGGGATCAAGCTGGGCGAGCCGAGCGCCGATCTTGCCGTGTGCGCCGCACTTGTCTCCGCCGAGCGCATGACCGCGATCGACAAATATACGGCGATCTTCGGCGAGGTCGGACTGACGGGCGAGGTGCGCGGCGTCAACTTTGCCGATAAGCGCGTAAACGAATGTATCAAGATGGGTTTTAAGCGGGTGATCCTGCCCGCCAAAAATATGAAGGCGTGCGAGAAGTTCAAGGATAAAATCGAACTTGTTCCCGTGAGTTATGTATCGCAAATGATCAAAGCTTTATAAGTTTCGAACGATTTGTTTTCAAAGCGACGAAAACAAATCGTTCGAGGAAAGTCACTTTTATTGCTGAGCTTAGGTTGTTGTCATTTATCAACAATCAACAACAAGCCAAAAGTTTTTGGCAAATTGAGGCTCGCAGCGGAAAAGCGTGGTTTTCCTC
>CAMWQK010000187.1 GCA_947176445.1 uncultured Clostridia bacterium
CTAAACACAACCCTCGCGACCGATCCCTTTATTCTTCTGCTCGACGAGCCCTTCTCCGCTATCTACAATCAGACGCGACTCAATGTCTGCGAGGACGTCTCCGAGATCATTCGCTCCGAGAAAAAGACGGCGCTGCTCATCACGCACGATATCTCCGAGGCGATCTCGCTCGCCGACCGTATCCTCGTGCTGTCCAAGCGTCCCGCGCACGTCGCCTTCTCGCATGAAATGAACTTCGGTGCAGAGGCGAACCCGTTAAAGCGCAGGGAAATGCGGGAGTTCTCCGCTTGGTTCGAAACGTTATGGGGGGAACTCAACGCATGAAACACGAAAGCATTACTTATTCCAAAGAACACGCAGATTATCTCAAAAAATGCAAGCGGAACACGCTCATCGTATGGGCGTTTCGACTGGGGCTGCTCGCACTGCTCCTCGGCGTGTGGGAGCTCATCACCGCGCTCGAATGGGTCGATCCGTTCATCATGAGCTCGCCCTCCCGCATCGGGAAGACGATCGCAAGCCTCTATACGGACGGAACGCTGTTCTATCATATCGGCGTCACCCTGCTCGAAACGATCGTCGGATTTATCTTAGCGGTTGCGATCGGCTGCATCGTCGCGCTCGCGCTCTGGTGGAGCGACACGCTCAGAAAGATCCTCGAGCCGTACATCGTCGTTTTGAACGCTCTGCCGAAGATCGCGCTCGGTCCGCTCATCATCATCTGGTGCGGCACGGGCAGCAAGGCGATCATCTTCATGACGGTGCTCGTCGGGCTGATCGTCGCGATCATGCACATGCTCAGCGCGTTCATCGCAACGGATAAAAACAAAATCCTGCTTCTGCGCTCTATGGGCGCAAGCAAGCTGCAAATTTTACGAAAACTCGTGATTCCCTCTTCCCTTCCCGCGTTTGTGTCGATGCTCAAAGTCAACGTCGGCATGGCGTGGATCGGATCGATCATGGGCGAATACATCGTATCGCGCGCGGGGTTGGGATACCTCATCGTGTACGGCGGTCAGACGTTCAAGCTCGACCTCGTCATGAGCGCGACCTGTATCCTCTGTCTGCTCGCGGCGGGAATGTATTTCCTCGTCGTGCTGCTTGAAAAACTGCTCGTTAAAAATGCAGACAGCTGAAAACACCAGTCCCGCAACACCCACCGCGGGATAGAAATACTGCACGATCCCCTGAAGTCCGAAGCGGGAAAGCGCAAACGCCGCAAGCACGACAAGTGCCTTTGCGGCGTATTTCTTTTTGCCCTGAAAATAATCGGCTGCCCCAAGGAGCGGAAAGAGCGCCGAGGCAAGCGACGTGAGAATGGCAAGCGCGCAGGCAATGTAAAAGACAACGTTCCCGCGCATTACGAAGAGAAAGGGCATCGGCGCATTGATGGCGTCCGCCCCCTCCCGATAGATCGCGCCGAGAATACACGCGGCACAGGTACAGACGATTGCCGCAGAGAATAGCGCGGGCAAGGCAAGGCGCTTCATCTTCGCACCCGCTTCCATGAGGACGGGCACGGCGAGAATGACGTTCATGGCGGCGTACACGATTCCCCCGCCGATACCCCCGAGCGGACGGGGTGCGAGCGGATATGTAAGACTGATGTCCCCCGCCGTAAAGGCAAAAACGATCACAAGGAGCACAGGCACAAGCACGGTATTGAGCACGGTGATGCCTGCGATCCCCCGCCGTAAAAACAGCAATACAAACAGAAGTCCGAGCACGGAGATAAGCGGCGAGAGGTTGGGCAGAAGCGCGTCCAATCCCGCAAGCATGCCCGCCGCAGGCACGAACGCCGCAACGAACAGCAAGGCTTTTACGAAAGGCGCGCCGCGTCGGAAGAGTGCAGAAATCCCCCCTTCGTATCCGCCGTATTTGCGACCGAGCGCGAGGAAGAGCAAACTTAAAAAGAAGAACAGAAGCGAGGAAACAATAACGGCAGGCAAAAAGTGTTCGCTTGCGAAGAAGCGCACGAGCTCCGCTCCCGATAAAAACCCCGCGCCGATACTCGCGCCGACCATAAAGAAAGTTGCACGCAAAATCCCCATAATACCACTCTATATGCCAAAAATCGCGCCCATATGCAAAAAAATTGTAGAAAAATTTACTTTTTATGTCTGACATAGTACTACAACTATTGACAGATTTGCGCAGATATTGTATAATTATGGAAGACAATACCTAATTATAGTATTTTCACATACAAAGGAGGAAAAGATATGGACGAAGAATTCGATGCAGAAGAAGAGCTCGAAAAAGCCGAATCGGACGAAAAAGACGGACGTGCCATCAGTGCAGATCTCATTCGCGGACATATCAATACCATTATCCTGCGCTCCCTCGACGACGGCGACAAGTATGGCTACGAGATCATCGCCGAGATCGAGAAGAAGAGCCACGGACAGTACAGCTTAAAACAGCCCTCCCTTTACAGCGCGTTGAAGCGACTGGAAAAGGACGGCTATGTGACTTCCTACTGGGGCGGTTCGGTCGGCGGCGGAAGAAGAAAATATTTCTCTCTCACCGAAGACGGCAAATCCGTCTCCGAGCAAAACCGTTCGGAATGGGAGTATTCCCGTACCGTCATCGACAGTCTGATTTCCGAGAAGGAC
>CAMWQK010000188.1 GCA_947176445.1 uncultured Clostridia bacterium
GGATATGACGAGTTCGCCCACGCTTCGCTTTGCTCCGCTCGAGACGGGCGGCAAAACGATGGTTCGAATGACGAAATTTCTCAAATTTGCCGCAACTTTTGCGTGATTTTCACGAAAAAAGATTGCGCTCTGCGGCGTAATTTGGTATAATAATACGGTATAGGGCAAATTCCCTAAACGGAAACCTCATCGGTTCGGAGTTGATTGATATGAAGAGAAGTAAAAAGATCGTCGCACTTTCCCTGGCATCGCTCTTGGCGTGCGGAATGTTTGCGGGTTGCGATTCGTTCACGACGGATACGCTGAAAAATATGGAACAGGTCGTTGCCGAAGTGAATATCGGCAAGGGCAAGAATTTTCAGGACGGCGAAGAGTACGCAAAGTATCGTAACGTCATTCAGACGTCGAATATCTATAAGCGCGATCTGATCTCGCAGTATCTTTCCAACAGTTCTCTGTCCTACCAATACAGCGCGGAAGAGATGTTTACTCGCCTTCGCGAGAACCTTGTCAACCGCAAGACGATCGCGCAGTACGCGATGGTCTACTTCCTCGAAAACGGCGCGGTAGAGAAGGCGGCGGACGGTACGGAGACGCAGCGCACCTATTCCGCACAGGCGTTTGAAGAGTATCTCAACGCGAGCAGCAATAAGGAGCTCGCGTCCTACGAATATTTCCTTTCCACGTCGGAGATCGATCGGGCGAAATACAACGTCCGCAGAATGATCAACAACTCCCTCGACTCGCGGGAGAAAGAGATCATCGACGAGGAAGAGGAGAAAAGCACTTCTTCCGTGACGCCCCGCACACTCCCTACGGGCGTGAACAGCGAGGACAGCGATTATTACGACAAGGACTATAAAATTTACACGGGAAAATATCCCGAGCTCAACTACGGCAGCTACGAGCGGGTAGACGGCTCCAACCCCATGACGAGAAAGCGCGCATACAGCACGCTGCTCAACAATCTCCTCGGGAACGGTCTCATCGAGAAAGGGGAGAACGTGACCGACTTCGAGTCGCTCGGCTACTTCGAGATGGAGCTCACGTCGGCGTACGAGAGCGCGCTTATTACCAAACTTTCGAACGCGTTCGAGCGCGAGGCGGAAGCGGAGCTGAGCAAGGATAACGAGATCGAGACGCGCTTTAATAAACTGTTCGAGACGCAGAAGAACTCCTTTGTAGACGGCAGCAGCTTCGAAAGCACCTTCGGCGGCATGAGCGACAGCAAGTTCGTTTTAAGCGCACCCAACGTGGGTTACGGCTACGTCATCAACATTCTGTTGCCCTTCGATTCGAGCGCATCCGAACAGCTCAGCAACTATTCGGGGCTTGAGGGGGATCAGTTCGTCTACCGTGCACAGCTTCTGAAAAAACTGACCGCAACCGATCAGCGCGGCACGTGGTTCACGGGCGAGACGGATTACTCGTACGACGCGGACGATTACTACGGCGCAGACGGTCGGAGCAAGCTCTTCTTCGAAGACAGTCTGACGGCAGTCGAGGGCGGCAAGTACAAGCCTCTGAAAAACTATTACGGCAAGTATAGCTATAACGGTACGGCGGTCTATAACGAGGAGAAGGAGACGTATAAGCTCACTCCCAACAAGATCACGATCGACGGCTTCATCGACGAGATGGAGGGCTACCTCACGTATGCGGGGCTCACCGTCTCCAACGCAGTAGATAACCGCGGCGATAGCTACTATAACAAGGCAAAGACGGCTTATTACGATCCGTCCAACCCCGATACGGTCGATTACTCCACGTTCCTCTATTATAAGGGCAAGGTCGAGATCGACAACTTCGACAATAACAAGATTTTCTTTGCGGGCTCGGACGAGAATAAGGCGATGTCAGTCATAAACGAGCTTTCGTTTGCGTACAATACGGATACGGCGGGGCTGAATTCCTACCTCGGATATGCGGTTTCGCCCTATACGACGGATTTCGTAAAAGAGTTCGAATTTGCAGCGCAGGAGGCAGTGCGCGGCGGTGCGGGTACCTACACGATCGCGCCCTCCACGTACGGCTGGCACATCATGTACTGCACGTTTGCCGTTACCGAGGCGAACACGCCGCTGTTCAATTACAATGCGGACGATAAAGAGAAAGAGGGGACGTTCTCCTATCTCTACTACGAATCGCTCAAATCTTCGGCGATCAAGACCCGTTCGCAGGATATTCAGACGCAGATCATCAACAACTACGGCAAGTGCGTCACGGTATACGACGATCGCTGTGAAGATCTCTTTAATTTGAAATTCTGACGTTTTTCAAACCAATCGGGAGAAAAAGAGAATATGACGATATGGGAAGCCGTATGGAAATCGGTCATCCTCGGAACGGTGCAGGGACTTACTGAGTTTCTGCCCGTTTCTTCAAGTGGGCATCTCGTGCTCCTGCAAAAGCTGCTCGGATACGATCTTGCGGGTGGCAGCATGATGTTCGTCAATATCATGCTCCACTTCGGCACCTTGCTCGCCGTGCTGTTTGTCTTCCGGAAGGACATTCTGGCGCTGTTCAAAAAGCCCTTCAAAACGCTCGTTATGCTGATTGTGGCAACCGTGCCTGCGGGGCGCGTCGGGCTGTTTTTCAGCGATAAAATCGACG
>CAMWQK010000189.1 GCA_947176445.1 uncultured Clostridia bacterium
ATTTAGTAAGATTTTATTATTAAAATCTATTTTAGTAAAAAGTGTATGAGTTCAAACCCTGTCAATCGCACCAAGAAAAAAGAGAGGGAAATTCCCTCTCTTTTTTCTTGGTACGTCACGAGCCGCAGGCGAGTACCGCACCCCAAAATACAAAACAATTCCCACATCATAGAAAAAGCCTCTCCGAAAATCGGAGAGGCTTTTTGCATTCTTAAAACCGATAGGGCGTTGTCTGATAGACGAAGTTCAGCCAGTTGTTATAGAACAGATTTGCCGTGGAAGACCAACACATGTTGATCTTCGTACCCTCGGGGTCGGAGAAGTAACTGAACGGACGCTCGATGGGGAGCCCCTTTGCAAGGTCGCGTTCGTACTCCTTTTGTAAGGTGTCGCGGTCGTATTCCATGTGCCCGAGCACAAAAATTTGGCTGTGATCGAGATTTGTGATGACGGGTGCGCCCGCACGGTGTGCCGTCGCCAGAATTTTCAAACGCTCTTCCCGTTCGATATCTGTCGTCCGCACCGTGGAATGGCGGGAGTGGCACATATGGAACTCGTCGGAGATACCGCGCATGAGCGGATCGGGCGGCTCGCACTGTACCTTTCTGTGCGTAAATACGCCGAACAGCTTGCGGGGGAGAGGCTTTTTTTCGATCCCGTAGAAGTAGTAGAGCGCCGCCATTGCCCCCCAACAGATAAATATGGTGGAAGTGACGTTACTCTTGGTAAAATCAAAGATGCGTTTGAGCTCGTCCCAGTAGCCGACGGAGGAAAATTCGAGATCCTCGACGGGTGCACCCGTGATGATCATACCGTCGAAGTGCCGATTTTTGATTTTCTCAAAGGGCTGATAGAACCGATCGAGATAGCTAGCCTCGGTGTTTTTGGACTGATAACTTTTTGTGTTGACGAGCGTGATATTCACCTGCAAGGGGGAGTTGGATAAAAGGCGCATGAACTGCGTCTCCGTCTCCTTCTTGGTGGGCATTAAATTGAGTATCGCGATTTCGATGGGGCGGATATCCTGACGGACGGCGCGCTCCTTGTCCATAACGATGATGCGCTCCTCGCTTAAAATGGAATAGGCGGGGATATTGCGGTCGATGACGATGGGCATAGTGATCTCCTGTCAGATACTCTTGAATGCGTTTTCGAGGTCGGCGATAATGTCGTCCGGGTTCTCAATCCCGACGGACAGCCGCACGAGATTGCCCGAGATGCCCGCGCTCACAAGCTCCGCTTCCGAGAGCTGGCGGTGCGTAGTAGATGCGGGGTGGAGTACGCAGCTACGCACGTCGGCAACGTGCGTCTCCTGCGTGACGAGCTGTAAATGCTCCATAAACGTGGCGCACGTCTTGCTGTCGCCCTTGATTCCGAAGCTCATCATGCCGCCCGTGCCGTTCGGCAGATACTTATTAGCGAGGGCGTGATATTTGTCCGTTTTAAGTGAGGGGTGCTTGACCCACTCGACCTTAGGGTGCTTTGAAAGGTAGTTTGCGACCGCCTTTGCATTGCTGCAATGCTTCTGCATACGGAGCGCGAGCGTGTCGCAGCCGAGGAAGGTGATGAACGCGTTCTGCGGACTCATCATCGCGCCCGTATCGCGCATCATCTGTGCGCGGCACTTTGTTCCGAACGCGACGGGGAGATCGGCATATACAAGCCCGTGATAGCTCTCATCGGGGGCATTGAACGCGGGGTAGCGGGGGTTGCCTTTGAAGTTGAAGGTGCCGCAGTCCACGATCATGCCGCCGAGCGCCGCCGCGTGCCCATCGATGTATTTGCTGGTGGAATGAACGATGATATTCGCGCCGAACTCCTTCGGACGGCACAGAACGGGGGTCGCGAGGGTATTGTCGATGATGAGGAGCACGCCGTGCTTTTTGCAGACGGTGGAGAGCTTCTCAAAGTCGATGATCGTGATCGCGGGATTTGCGACCGTCTCGGCATAGACAAACTTCGTCTTTTCATCGATGAACGCTTCGAGCTCTTCTGCTGAGCAGTCGGGATCGAAGAACCGACCTTCGATACCGAACTTGGGCAGAGTGGTGGAGAAGAGGTTATACGAGCCGCCGTAGATCGCGCCCGAGGTCACAATGTTGTCGCCTGCCTCACACAGCGTCATCGCAGTCAGAAGAATTGCCGCCATGCCCGAGGAGCAGCCAATTCCGCATACGCCGCCTTCGAGCGCGGCAACGCGCTGTTCGAGCACGTCCACGGTGGGGTTGGCGAGACGGGAATAGAAGAATCCGTCCGTTTTCAGATCGAACAGATCCGCCATCTTCTGCGAATCGCCGTAAAAGAACGTCGTGCTCTGGCAGATGGTGGGAATGCGGCTCTCGCCCGTCTTTGGGGAGTAGCCCGCCTGTACGCAAAGTGTGTCCGGTTGATAATGTTTCATAGCGAGTACCTCGGTTATTTGAAGAGTTCTTTGACCGCGCGGTCGGTTGCGCGTTTTACGTCGCGTTCGGCGATCGTGCGTTTTTTATCGTAGGTGTGTTTGCCCTTGCAGAGGGCGATCTCCATCTTGATGGGGGCGTCCTTAAAGTAAAGTATGAGCGGAACGAGGGTATAGCCCTTTTCGTTGACGCGCCCGACGATTTTTGCGA
>CAMWQK010000190.1 GCA_947176445.1 uncultured Clostridia bacterium
CATCGCCTGCCAAAAATCAACCTATAAGGGGAACAATTATGAGCGTATCCGCAAATAATATCCGCAATCTCGCCGTCGTCGGACACAGCGGCGAGGGCAAAACCACGCTTTGCGAGGCGATCCTTTTCAACGGCGGCTCGATCGAGCGCATGGGCAAGACCGATCTCGGCACGACCGTTTCCGACTTCGACGAGCAGGAGATCTCCCGCAAGATCTCCGTCTCCCTCTCCGTTCTGCATACGGAATGGCAGGGCACCAAACTCAATCTCTTAGACGTCCCCGGCTTTTACGACTTCGAGGGCGAATTCAACGGAGCGATGCGCGCTTGCGGCGCGGTGCTCGTCGTGGTCGGCGCAAACGGCACGGTGACCGTGGGCGCGGAGAAGGCGATTTCGCTCTGTCTCAAAGCCAAAAAGCCGCTCATCGTGTTCATCAACGGTATGGACAAAGACAACGCCGATTACAACGGCACGGTGAACGCCTTCCGCGAGAAGTATCACGGCAAAATCGCCCCCATTCAGCTCCCCATCATGGAGGGCGGGAAGATGGCGGGCGTCATCAACGCGCTCACCGATAAGGCATACCGCTTTTCAAGCGCGGGACACATCGATATCCCCGTTCCCGCAGAGTATCAGCGCGACCTCGAAGCCGTCCGCTTCTCGCTCATGGAGACAGCAGCGGAGCAGGACGACGTCTTGCTCGAAAAGTACTTCGAGGACGGTTTCCTCTCCCGTGAAGACACCATTCACGGCATCCGCAAGGGCATCTTCAATATCAACGTTATTCCCGTGATGGCGGGTAGCGCACTGCAAAACCGCGGCGTCATCAACCTCATGAACGAGATCGTCAAGTACATGCCGCAGGCGGCGGAGCGCAGAGAACTCCCCGCAGACGATCTGAAAAAGGACGAGGTCGTGGGCATTACCTGCGACGAGAACGGTCCCCTTGCCGCACAGGTATTCAAGACGGCGGTCGACCCCTTCGTCGGCAAGCTCAACTATCTGCGCGTCAATCGCGGCGTCCTCAAGTCCGGCATGACCGTGCTCAATCCCAATACCGATACGCAGGAGCGCATCAGCTCGCTCTATATTGTCAACGGCAAAAAGCAGGAGGCAGTCAGCGAGCTTCGGGCGGGCGATATCGGCGCGGTCGCAAAGCTCGCAAATACAGGCACGGGCGACACGCTGTGCGACGTTGCGAACCCCGTGAAGTTCGACCCCATCTCCTTCCCCAAACCCGTCCTCTATATGGCGGTGAGCGCAAAACAGCGCGGTCAGGAAGACAAGGTGTTTGCGGGGCTCAACCGCATTTCGGAAGAAGACCCCACCTTCACCGTCACCAAGGATATGCAGACGGGCGAAACGCTCGCAGGCGGCATGGGCGAGGTACACCTCGACATCGTGCAGAAGAAATTAAAGAGCAAATTCGGCGCGGAGGCGGAGCTCAAACTCCCCCTCATCCCCTATAAGGAGACGATCCGCGGCACCTCGAACGCCGAGGGCAAATACAAGAAGCAGACGGGCGGACACGGACAGTACGGGCACTGCAAGATGCGCTTCGAGCCGACGGAAAAGGACTTCGAGTTTGCGGAAGAGATCGTCGGCGGCACCGTGCCTAAGCAGTACATTCCCGCCGTAGAGAAGGGAATTGTCGAGTGTCTGAACCGCGGCGTGCTCGCAGGATATCCCGTCATTCGCATCAAGGCAACGCTATACGACGGAAGCTATCACGACGTAGACTCTTCGGAAGCGGCGTTCAAGGCGGCGGCAGAGCTCGCCTTCCGCGAAGGCATGAAGAACGCCTCCCCCGTCCTCCTCGAACCCATTTCAAGATTGAGGATCGCCGTTCCCGAGCAGTACCTCGGCGACGTGCTGGGCGACTTAAATAAGCGTCGCGGACGTATCCTCGGCATGGACGCGCAGGAGGAAATGCAGATCATCACGGCGGAAGCACCCAAGGCGGAGGTTTTAACGTACGCCACCTCGCTCCGCTCGATGACGCAGGGGCGCGGACGGTTCACCGAGACCTTCTCCCGCTACGAACAAGCCCCCGACGGCGTGTTGCAATCATTGAATAAGGCATAAATATTTGTAAGGCAAACAAAAAACAGCCCCGCCAAGCGGGGCTGTTTTCATATATCATCTTATTTCTTTTCCGGCTTTACGATCTGAATATGCACGTCGTCGAGCTGTTTCTTTTCGACGGGCGAGGGTGCGCTCATTAAAAGATCGCGCGCCTTGGCGTTCATCGGGAAGGCGATGACTTCGCGAATATTCACCGTATCGCAGATGAGCATCACCATGCGGTCAACGCCGGGAGCAACGCCCGCGTGCGGGGGCGCGCCGTACTCGAACGCGTGATAGAGCGCGGGGAATTTCCCCTCGACGACGCTCTTATCCATTCCGACAAGCTCGAACGCCTTGAGCATGATCTCGGGATCGTGGTTGCGCACCGCACCCGAGCTGAGCTCCACGCCGTTGCACACGATATCGTACTGATAGGCGAGAATTTCGAGCGGATCCTTTTCTTCGAGCGCTTTCAGACCGCCCTGCGGCATCGAGAACGGGTTGTGGCAGAATTCGAGTTCGCCGCT
>CAMWQK010000191.1 GCA_947176445.1 uncultured Clostridia bacterium
AGCAAGCTCGCGCTTGCAAGCCCGCTCGTGCTCTCCGCAAAGGCGGGGAAGAACCTCAAAGCAGAGGACGCCTGCGGCTATGCTGCGCTCAAAAACGCGGCTCTGCCTGCAATCCTCGTCAAAGATATCAAAGAGGTCTCGAAGAAAATCGCGGCGCTCACCGAGCTGTTCGCAGTTCCCGTCGTCGATGCGGAGCTGAATGCGAAACTTCCCGCCCTCAATAAGAGCGCGGACGCCAAGATGGTTTTGAGCGCTCTTGAAAATGTGATCGAACTCGGGGCGAACAGCTATCCCGAAGTGAAGACTGTTCTGGGGCGTGTCGGCGGCATTGCAGTCGCTGCGATCGTGTTCGATCATACGTTGCTGAATGCAAACAATATGAAGAAGATCCGCGCGTTCTGCGAGCTTGCATGCTGCTATGGCTTGCCGCTCGTGACGTTTGTGGACTGTCTCGGGATCGAGCCGTCGCTCTCCGTCAATGACAGTACGGTACTCAAAGAGATCGGCGAGTATCTGAGCATTCTCGATGCGACGGACACGGCGAAGGTCGCCGTTGTTACGGGCAGTGCGGTCGGCATCGGCTATTCGCTGTTTGCGGCGAAGTCGGTCGGGTTCGACTATACCTACGCGCTCGCCACGGCGAAGATTTCGCTCACGGAGGGTGATGAGGATACCGATCCCGTCAATGCGGCAAAGTGTGGATATCTCGACAACGTGATTGAACCGCAGTTTTTGAAACAGTATTTAATCGCATCGTTACAGATGCTCATCAAGTGAGGCGGAAATGCTATACGGATTATTAGACGGTTGGTTTAAGGCAGACGTTGGCGATGCGGCGATTCGTTCGCTCGTCGGGTTCGTGTTTGTGTTCCTCGGGATTGCCTTTCTTGTGTTGCTGTTCATGGGGCTGGGAAAGATTATGTCCATCGTCACGACGAAGAAGTCGGCAAAGACGCGCAGCGCGATGGAGGCGAAGATGATCCCCGCGGCGAAAAAAGCGCCCGAAGAGGGGATCCCGCCCGAGGTCGTTGCGGCGATCACAGCGGCGATTGCCATGTATTACGAGCAGGAAGGCGGACATTGCGATTTTATCGTAAAGCGCATTAAAAGAGTATAAATTTTCAAGGAGTAACAATAGATATGCGTAATTTTATCATCACGGTTGACGGACCGAGCTATGAAGTCGGCGTAGAGGAGGTCGGCGGAAGCGAGCCCGTGCTCGCAACTCCCATCGCAGAGACTAAGAGCACGCCCGCGCCCAAGGCGGCAGTGAGTGCAAAGGGCGAGCAGGTGAAGGCGCCCTTCAACGGGCTCATCAAGCAGATTCTCTTAGAGAACGGCGCGCAGGTCAAGAAAAATCAGCCCATTCTCATTCTCGAAGCGATGAAGATGGACAACGAGATCACCGCACCCTGCGACGGAAAGATTACCTACAATGTAAGCAAGGGCGCGAACGTCGAGCCGGACGCTGTGCTCGCCGTCATCGGTTGAGATTTGGAGAGAGTTTATGCAGAATAATTTACTCATCGATTTCGGAGAGATATTCTCCAACCTTTGGAATTCGATGGGGCTCGCGCAGGGGACGTGGCAGAACTATGTGATGCTGCTCATCTCCTTCGTATTGATGTTCCTTGCGATCGTCAAAAAATACGAGCCCATGTTGTTGCTTCCCATTGCGTTCGGAATGTTTCTCATCAATCTGCCGGGGGCGGAGAGCGTCCTTTGGGGCACTTATCCGGAAGGCGTAGAGCACACATATGAAAATACAACCGCGGAGAGCAGGGGATTGCTCTGGTATCTCTATTACGGCGTCGATAAAGTCATCTATCCGCCGCTCATCTTCCTCGGGATTGGCGCAATGACCGACTTCGGTCCGTTGATCGCGAATCCCAAGAGTATGCTCATCGGTGCGGGCGCGCAGATTGGTATCTTCCTTGCGCTGTTCGGCTCGGTGCTTCTCGGCTTTGACCTTACGGAGGCTGCCGCGATCGCCATCATCGGCGGTGCGGACGGACCTACGGCGATCATGGTCGCCAAAATTTTGGCGGAAAATCTGCTGCCTATCATTGCGATTGCCGCCTATTCGTACATGGCGCTCATTCCCGCCATTCAGAAGCCCGTCATGCGGCTTCTGACCACGAAGAAGGAGCGTGCGATCCGCATGAAGCCGCTTCGTCAGGTCTCGAAAGTGGAGAAGGTCATCTTCCCGATCGCGGTCACGCTCGTCGTGGGGCTGTTGCTCCCCGATGCAATTCCGCTGCTCGGTATGCTCATGCTCGGGAACTTGTTCCGCGTATCCGGCGTTGTGGAGCGGCTCAGCTCGCAGGCGCAGAACGGACTCATCAACACGATCACCATCTTCCTCGGCATTGCAGTCGGCTGTAAAGCGAAGGGGGAGATCTTCCTCGACTATCATACGCTCCTCATTCTCGTCATCGGTATCGCGGCGTTCTATTGCGGTACGATCGGCGGCTTGCTCGTTGCAAAGGTCATGTGCAAGCTTTCGGGCGTCAAGATCAATCCGCTCATCGGTTAGGCGGGCGTTTCGGCATTGCCGATGGCGGCGAGACTTTCGGAAGCCGTCTGACG
>CAMWQK010000192.1 GCA_947176445.1 uncultured Clostridia bacterium
TGTCAAATCCCGTCTCATTTTCGAGGCTGCTCTGTAATTTTCCCTGCAGACCGACGGGGAGGAGCGCCCCTCCGAGCCGCTCCTGTTTTAATACTTTCAGCGTCTGATCGGCGCGGCAGAAGTCGCAGGCATAGACGGCGACGCCGTGCTCCGTATAAAAGAGTTTTACGCCCGCGGGCGGATCGAGCAGAAACGCCTCGTCTAAGCGAAAGGAGAAGGGGGCAAAGCCGCCGATCGGCTTGATCTCCACGAACAGTTCGTCTCTCGGTTCGAGCGTTAGGGAGCGTTCAAACCCGTCGATAATTCCGAGGTAAATGCCGCCGATGAAGAGCGCGGCGGGCTGCTCGGATAAAAAATATACTCGCATATTCATATTTAATGTATAACGGGATAAAATTATGTCAACAATTTTCCCGAGGTGATTTTATGAATAAAATAAACGGCTACACGGAAGAGGAAGCAACGGGGCTGATCGAATATATCTACACGGGCAAAAATATGGGCAAGACCTTATCCTATCTCTTCGAGACATACGGAAGAGAGCACAGTCGCGCCAAGGGCAGCGTGCGTAACTACTACTACGCTCTGCTCAAAAACAAGGGCGATGACGAGCGGATCGGGAAGCTCCTCGACGGAAAGAACCTCACGGCGGGGCAGATCCGCCCGTTCACCGAGGAGGAGACGGATGAGCTCTTAAAAGCCATTCTTGCGGAGAAGAGCAAGGGCTATTCCGTCCGCCGCGCCATCATCAACCTCGCGAACGGAGACGAGCGGCTGATGCTGAGAATGCAGAATAAGTATCGCAATCTCTTGAAGAAGCAGCCCGAGCGGGTGGCGCACGCCGCGAGAGAGGCGGGCTATCCCGAGGAAAAGACGTTCCTGCAGCGCAAGCTCGAACGGGAGATCGACGCCCTGTATGCCCGTCTTGCGGGGAATCTGCGCAGGGAGAACGAGATGCTCCGCGCGGAATTGGAAAAATTACGCAAGGGCAAAGAGGAATAAGGGGCGTATTCTTTAACAAACTGAAAAGGACGGAGCGATCCGTATGGAGGAAAATATGGAAAAGATATTTTGTCTCGGAGTTGCCCTCGGCGCAATCGGTGGCGCGCTCATCGTAGCCAACAGCTATAAGGCGCGTTCGCTTGTGAAGAAGAGTCAGGCGGAACTGATGCAGAAGATGGACGAAATGATGGATGAACGTCTTTCGCAGACGCAGCAGGAAGAGCCTCAGGGCAAATCTGACAAAAAGAAGTCCTAACACTTCAAAAAAGAGCATTGCTTTGCGGCAATGCTCTTTTCCATTGACAAGCCCTTTGAATTGTGCTACAATACGGATATGGAGAAACGTATTGCGGCATTCGATATCGGCGATAAGCGCATCGGCGTGGCGATGAGCGATCCATTCAACGAATACGCCGTGCCGGGGGATACCTACTTCCGCACGGGGCGGTTTTCGGAGGACGTGAAGGCGATTGCGCGCATTGCAACGGAGCGCGGGGTCGGGACGATCGTCTGCGGGCTTCCCGTCAATTTCGACGGTACACCGAGCATTCAGACGGAGAAGACGCAGCGGTTTATCGACGCGCTTAAGAAGGAGACCGATCTCCCCGTCTTTTGCGAGGACGAGCGGTTTACGACGTTGGAGGCGCGGCGCGATCAGATCGCATCGGGCGTCAAACGCGACAAGCGCAAGCAGAGCGTCGATTCGCTGGCGGCTACGTACATTCTCGAAGGCTATCTTGCCAAAATCAAAAAGGAGAAACAAAACATGAGCATGAAGGAAGAGAGAAACGATTACGAAGAGGACGACAACGTTGTGGAGCTCGTTGACGACGAGGGCAACACGCTGAAATTCGAGCACGTCGGCACGATCGAATATAAGGGCGAATGGTACGCGTTCTTCACGCCGCTCGAGGATGCGGAGGCAGTGAGCGAGGACGATGAGGAAGAGGGCGAGGAAGTCGCGGTATTCCACATCGTCGGCAGCGAGGACGACGAGCGTCTCGAAACGATCGAGGACGAACAGCTTCTCGACGAGGTATTTGCCGAGTTCTGCAACCAGTACGAGAACACGATGGACGCGGACGAAGCGGAGTCGTTGGAGCCCGACGAGGAATAATTTGGACATAACGTTTTTCTGCGGGGGCATTGACAAGCCTCCGCAGTTATGTTATAATCTTATTGATAACAGATATCAATAGGAAAACTATGGTAAATCAGCGCAACACGCGGCAAAAACAAATCATATACGATGCGCTCTGCACGCTCAAACACCCTTCGGCGACGGAGGTTTATGACTACGTGCACGAAACGTACCCCACGATCAGCCGCGGCACGGTGTTTCGCGTGCTCGCGTCCTTTGCGGAAGAGGGGAGAGCGTTGAAGCTGAATTTTTTGGGGAGCGATACGCGCTACGATGCGATGACGGGTCGCCATTTTCATGCGCGCTGCCGCCGTTGCGGTGCGGTGAAGGACGTGTTCTCGCCCGCGCTTTTGTCTGAGCTCGACGGGGTTGAAACGGACGCATTTATTTCCGACGGCTGCGAAGTGGAGTTCTTCGGACTGTGCGCGTCCTGCAA
>CAMWQK010000193.1 GCA_947176445.1 uncultured Clostridia bacterium
ATATTGCGTGCTCAACCACGACGATGACACGGTGCGGGGATTTGCGGAAAAGACGAAGGCGAAACCCGTCTATTTCTCCGTGCGGGAGCGGGTAGACGGGGCATACATACAGGACGGTTCGCTCTGCTACCGCGGTGAACGCGTGCTCTCCGCCTCGGAGCTCCCCGTCAGCGGCGAACATAACCTCGCCAACGCGCTCGCGGCGATCGCTGCGTCCAAGCTCATGGGGGTGGAGACAAGCACCATTGCAAGTGCCCTCAAAAGTTTCCGCGGCGTCTCACACAGGATCCAGCTGCTCGGCGAAGTCAACGGAATTAAGTTCATCGACGATTCCAAGGCGACGAACGTCGATTCGGCGATCAAGGCGGTGGAGAGCGTCAAGGGGGAGACGGTGCTCCTGCTCGGCGGAAAGGACAAGGGATACTCGTACGAGCCGCTCTTCGACGCGGTGAAGGATTCGGGCGTTGTGCACTGCGTCCTCTACGGGGAGAACGCCTTCAAGATCCTCAACGCCGCATTAAAGCGCGGGTATACCGCCGTGACGCTCTGCCGCCCGTTCGATATGGCGGTACGCGTCGCTTACCTCACGGCACGGCGCGGGCAGAACGTGCTCTTATCTCCCGCCTCGGCGAGCTTCGACGCATTCAAGAGCTACGAGGAGCGGGGCGATCGGTTTGCGGCGCTCATGGAGACGATGAAGTGCGAGGCGCTTAAAGACGCTGCGGAAGAGCCGACAGAGGAGCTGAGTGCGGAGGAGATCAGTGAAGAAGACGACGACGCGGAATAAATCGCTTGGCGATCTTTCGTTCTTCATTGCCGTCGTTGCCTTAGCGGCGTTCGGGCTGGTCGCCGTATACTCGGCAAGCTCCTACAATGCGGAAGTGCAGTACGGAGACAAGTTCTACTTCTTCAAAAAACAGCT
This sequence comes from uncultured Clostridia bacterium, assembly GCA_947176445.1. Lineage (GTDB taxonomy): Bacteria > Bacillota > Clostridia > Christensenellales > Borkfalkiaceae > Gallimonas. The sequence goes on from CAMWQK010000193.1 coordinate 923, forward strand.
CGTCGGGTTTCTTCTCGGACTGTGCGCGATGGTGGCGATCTCCTTCGTCGATTACAGAAAGCTGAAAAAGATCGGGCTGCCCGCGCTCATCATTTCACTCGTTTTGCTTGCGCTCGTGTTCGTGCCGGGGCTGGGCAAGACGAATTACGGCGCAACGCGCGGGATCGGCGTGGGCGGGCGCACCATTCAGCCCTCCGAGCTTGCAAAGTACGGGCTCATTCTCTTTGCGGCTGGGTATTTTGCCAAAAATCCCGCGCGCATGCGCTCGTTTAAGGGAATCCTTCCCGTGCTCGGTGCGGGAATCTCCATCTGCACGCTCGTCATCTTAGAGCCGAACATGTCGGTCACCGTGTGTATCGGCATGATCATGGTGGGGCTTGTCTTCCTTTCGGGTACTTCGTGGAAAAACCTGTTTGCGATCGGCGTGCCCATTCTCATTCTCATTCCTGCGCTCATTCTTGCCGAACCTTACCGCTTGAAGCGGCTGTCTGCATTCCTCAATCCGTGGGCGTCGCCCAAGGACGAGGGATATCAGCTCATTCAGTCGCTGTATGCGCTCGGCAACGGGGGCATGTTCGGGGTTGGACTGTTCAACTCGCGTCAGAAGTACCGCTTTTTGCCCTTCTCGGAGAGCGATTTCATTCTGTCCGTCATCGGGGAAGAGGTAGGGTTCTTCGGCGTGCTCGTGCTGTTTGCAGTCATCGGATTTGTCATCTGGCGCGGGTTTAAGATCGCGAAATCCTGCAACGACTTTTACGGATACATGCTCGCCGCGGGGATCACGCTTGCGTTCGCCGCACAGTGCGCGCTCAACGCGCTCGTTGTGAGCGGGTGCATTCCGCCGACGGGATTGCCGCTGCCGCTCATCAGTTCGGGGAACACCTCGCTGATCGTGACAATGGCGGGCATGGGTATCGTGTTCGGGATATCCAGACACAAGAACGGGAAATAAATCATAAACTGTACTACAAGATAAAATGTACTCAGCCCGATGCGCATTGCGGGCTTTGTCCGCTTTTGCGCGCGCTCTGTACATAAGGAGCAGACTAATGGATAAATTTATAATAGACGGAGGACGCCGACTGTTTGGCGATGTGCGTCTGCAATCGGCGAAAAATTCGGTTTTACCGCTCTTTGCCGCGTCTGTTTTAACCGAAAATAAAGTTACGATACTCGACACGCCCGAAATTTCCGATGCACACTGTATGGCGCAGATACTCAGGGAACTCGGCGCAGACGTCACTTTTCACGGTTCAAACGTAGTAATAGACAGTGCGAACGCCTATTCGCACGAACTCTCTTCTTCACTTACAAAAGAACTTCGCTCGTCGGTGTTTATGCTCGGTTCGCTTTTAACGCGCTTTCACCGCGCGAGGATCGCCTATCCCGGCGGGTGCGATATCGGGCTGAGACCCATCGATTTGCATCTCAACGCGCTCAAGCGGTTGGGAGTGGATATCATCGAGCGTGACGGATACATTCTCTGCGAATGCAACACGCTTCGAGGCACGGAGATTCTTCTCGACTTTCCAAGCGTCGGAGCGACGGAGAATATCCTGCTCGCGGCGGTCAAACCGGAAGGCACAACGGTGTTGCAGGGGGCTGCCAAGGAGCCCGAGATCGTCGTTCTGCAAAACTTCCTCAATCAGATGGGGGC
>CAMWQK010000194.1 GCA_947176445.1 uncultured Clostridia bacterium
CGGGTGCGCATCTGCGCACCCGTTTTTATCATGTTGGAATGTTTTGTTCCGACTTATTTCAGACTGAGCGACACCTGCATCGCACCGTCGCCCGCGCCAAGCAAAGCGCGCAATTCAGATGCAGAATATCCGTTGATTTTACCGAGCTGCGTATACGACCACGTGTTGCTCCCATAAAATAATACAATCTGATTGCCCGAATACAGAATAACGTCGCCTGCCTGCGTCGTGATCTGCGTATTGTCGGTGGGGAGACTGAACCCAAGATTTCCGACCTTTTCAAAGCCGCCGTAGTCGTTTGCCGTGTAGACGATATCGCCCTGCTTCAATCGCTCCACGAGCGCATCTACCGAAGAATTTTCGGCAAGATCGACTTCGAGTTTGTTTCCGTTGATCGTGATATACATTGCCGTGATTTCCCGTTGTTCTGTATCCGTGGAAGGGGGAGGTTGATTTTTCGTGCACCCGCCAAAGGAAAAGCACGCAATAAAAATTACGGCGATGAGTGCAAAGATTTTTTTCATGGTTACTCCGCATTCATATTCTTTTTGAAGAAGTCTGCGAGTTTATCAAAGGGGATAATATCTGTTCTGTCGTACAGGTCGGTATGAACGGCATTCGGGATGAGGAGCAGCTCCTTGTTGTCGCCCTTTAAGTTTTGGAAGGCGTCCTTGCTGAAATAGCACGAATGCGCCTTTTCGCCGTGCATGACGAGCACCGCGCTTCGAATTTCATGGCTGTAAGCAAGGATCGGCATATTGATGAAGGAGAGCGCGGAAGTTTTATTCCAACCGCCGTTGGAATTGAGCGAACGCGCATGATAGCCGCGCTTGGTCTTATAGTAATCGTAATAGTCCTTCACGAAGAAGGGGGCATCGTCGGGAAGGGGGTCTACAACACCGCCGCCCAATTCATAGCCGCCGCTTTGATAGTCGGCAATGCGCTGCGCGTTTAACGCTTTCTTCGTCTCGTAGCGCGCCTGCTCACTGTCCGCAGCGTCAAAGTAGCCCTTGGCGTTTACTCGCGTCATGTCGTACATCGTGGAAGCGACGGTCGCCTTAATGCGCGTGTCGATTGCCGCTGCATTGATTGCCATACCGCCCCAGCCACAGATTCCGATAATGCCGATCTTTTCGGGATCGACGTCATCGCGGCAGGAGAGATAGTCCACTGCTGCGCAAAAATCTTCCGTATTGATATCGGGAGACGCAACATATCTCGGCTGTCCGCCGCTTTCGCCCGTAAAGGACGGGTCGAAGGCGATCGTCAGAAATCCGCGCTCCGCCATAGTCTGCGCGTAGAGCCCCGACGATTGCTCTTTCACTGCGCCGAATGGTCCGCAGACGGCAATTGCGGGGAGTTTGCCTGTTGCGCTCTTCGGAACGTACAGGTCCGCCGCAAGGGTAATGCCGTAGCGGTTGTGGAAGGTCACCTTTTCGTGGTTGACCTTTTCGCTCTTCGGGAAAACTTTATCCCATTCCTTTGTCAGATGCAATTTCTCTTCCATTTATTGATTCTCCTCAATCGTTTTTATGATTTTTGCGGGAACTCCGCCGACGACGGTGTTTGCGGGCACGTCCTTGGTCACGACCGCGCCTGCGGCAATCACTGCGCCGTCGCCGACCGTCACCCCGGGAAGGACGGTCGCGTGCGCTCCGATCCAGACGTCGTTTCCGATCTTGATCGGAGCGGGGGACATGTTGGCGCGCTCTTTGGGCGGCAAGTCGTGATTTAACGTTGCTAAGACTACCTGTTGCCCGATGAGCACGTTATCGCCGATTTTAATTCCGCCCTGATCCTGAAAGCAGCAACCCGAATTGATAAATACGTTTTTGCCCACTGTGATGTTCTGTCCGTAGTCCGTATAGAAGGGCGGAAACAGCCCGAAGCCTTCGCCGACCTCTTTCCCGATGAGCTCGGAAAAGAGTTTTCGCAATTCTTCGGGAGTGTGATAGGTGTTGTTCATCTCAACCGTGAGTTTCTTCGCCCGTTGCGCCATCTCATGCATATGCAGGTGCATTTCCGATCCTGCAACGATGTGCGTCTTCTCTTTCATTGCCGCTTTGAACTCTGCCGTATTCATATGACCTCCGCATAACTGCACTTATATTGTATTTCTTATCTAATTATATGTCAAATGCTTATATTTTATAGTTATATATAATTGACAAGCATAGATTATTCATGGTATACTCACAATGAAAGAGGTAAACGATGGAACTGAGAGAACTCAAATACTTTCTGGCGGTCGCGCGAGAGGAAAGTATTTCCAAAGCGGCGGAAGCACTGTACGTTACGCAACCGAATTTATCGCGGCAAATGCAGAATCTCGAAAAGGAGATCGGGCAACAGTTATTCATTCGCGGTAGCAGAAAAATCGCGCTTACGGAAGCGGGAAGGCTTCTCTATAAGCGCGCAGAGGAAATTATTGATCTCTATCATAAAACCGAGAACGAGCTCAATGCTCCGATTGCGGACATCAGCGGAGACGTTTATATCGGCGGCGGTGAAAGCTACGTCTTTCAGATCATTGCAAGTGCCGCGCATCGGGTTATAG
>CAMWQK010000195.1 GCA_947176445.1 uncultured Clostridia bacterium
CAACATGGTATAGAGCGCGTTGAACCGCTCCGCGTGCGCTGCGGCGATCCGCTCCATCTCGCTTGCGAGCGCGGCGTCCGTCAGCGTGTTGGCATACAGGCGCGCTTTCTTGCACGCCATTTCCTCTCCCGTAAGTACGTGGCACAATACGTCCAAGTCTTTTGTCGTTAAATTGGTCATAAAAAAACCTCCTCCGCTTCTTTTTTGACGGAGAAGGAATATTTTATACGGTTGATTTGGTTTTTTGGTAAAACTCGCAATGCTCGCTGAGCGTGCAGCCCATACAGTCGGGCTTTTGCGAATGGCACACCCGCCGCCCGTGAAAGATGAGCCAGTGATGCGCCTTCGACCAATCCTCTTTCGGGATCGCCTTTTGAAGCGCCTCTTCCGTCTTTTCGGGCGTATTGGCATGCGCCAGCCCAAGGCGGTTGCTCACGCGGAACACGTGCGTATCGACCGCGATCGCGTCGCCGCCGAACGCGACGGCGTATACGACGTTCGCCGTCTTCCGCCCAACGCCCGCGAGTGTGCGAAGGTCTTCGAGCGTATTCGGCACTTCCCCGCCGAATTTCTCCAAAATATCGCGCGAGGCAGACAGAATATGCTGCGCCTTGTTGTGGTAGAACCCGCAGGAATAGATATACTTTTCAAGCTCTGCCTGCGTGAGGGAAAGCATGTCCTTCGGGGTGGCGTGCTCTTCGAACAGCACCTTCGTCACCTTGTTCACCCGCTCGTCCGTGCACTGTGCGGATAAAATGACCGCCACGAGCAATTCGTACGGCGTGCGATATTCGAGCGCGGGCTTCGCATCGGGATACAGCCGCGCAAGTTCGCTTAAAATCTCTTTCGTTTGCATACGGGTATTATATCAGAAACCGCAAAAAAGCGCAAGCGTTTAGCGAATATACACGAACGTGCCGCCGACCTGACGCATGAACCCCGCAAATGCGGAATAGGATTTTTTTGTAAGCGCGAGTTTGACGCGCTGAAAAAACCGCTCGTCGAACTTCGCCGAGATCCCGCACCCCACTCCCGCCTCCTTGGGCGTATTCACCGCCGCCGCTACAATGCCGTAGCTTCGGAGCAGCGATACGAAATCGAGCGTCTGCGCCCGCGACCTGAAAACTGCCAATACCGTCATAATTCTTCCCTGCCTTCGTATAATAAAATATGATATATCTCGATCACGCCGCCACGGGCGGCTTTAAGCCGACGAGCGTACTCTCCGCCGTCGCCTCTTCACTCAAACTCTGCGCCAACCCCGGCCGCGGCGGACACCGCCTCGCCGTCGCCTGCTCCGAACGCGTCAACGCGTGCCGCAATCTCCTCTCCGAGCTCTTCGGCGGATACGGCTTCGACCGCGTCGCCTTCACCAAAAATTGCAGCGAGGCGCTCAATATCGCCATTCTCGGCGGACTCAAAGCGGGCGATCACGCCATTGCGACCTGCCTCGAACACAACTCCGTTCTCCGCCCCTTAGAACACCTCAAAAAGAGCGGCGTCATCGACTATTCGATCGCGGGGCTGAGCGGCGGCACGATCTCCCCGCAGGAGATCGCCTCGCTCGTCCGCGAGAACACGAAAATGTGCATTGTGACGACCGCATCCAACGTATGCGGCGTCACGCCCGATCTGAAAGCGATTCGTTCCATGCTCCCCGAAGAGGTTCTGCTCGTTGCGGACGGTGCGCAGGGCGCGGGACACCTGCCCATCAGCATGAAGGAGACGGGCATCGACGCGCTCGCCCTTGCGGGGCACAAGGGGCTGCACGGTATTCAGGGCGCGGGCGCACTGCTCTTTTCCGAGCGGTTCGATCCCGAACCCCTGCTCTTCGGCGGAACGGGCAGCGAGAGCTACAACCTCGACATGCCCGCGTTCTACCCCGATAAGCTCGAATGCGGCACGCTCTCCTATCCCGCCATCGTCTCCCTCTACGAGGGCGCGCTGATTGTCAAGTGCAACCGCGAAAAGCACGCGACGCAGCTTTTGCGCCTCACGACCGCCGTATACGAGGGCTTAAAGCGCCTCGACGACTACACCGCCTACTTTCAGCCGAACAGCGTCGGGATCGCCGCGTTTGCGCACAAGCGGCTCTCGTCCGAGGAAGTCGCCGGCATTCTCGACGAGTACGGCATCGCCGTGCGGGGCGGACTGCACTGCGCACCGCTTGCGCACAAGGCGCTTGGCACTTATCCTTCGGGGCTGGTGCGCGCTTCCTTCTCTCCCTTTCAGGGAATGCGGGAAGTCGATATCCTGCTTAAAACTCTCCGCGCCATTCGTTAAAAATTTCCGTGAGCTCTGCCTTTTCCTGCAGGGCTCACATGCTTTTCAACTGCTCCACGATCTTTTGCAGCTTTTTTCGCTTCGCCCCGTCGAGCATGGGAGAAAACTGTTTATAGAACGCGTCGATCTGCTCGTTCGTCAGCGTGCCGTTTTTCTTGCCTTCGAGCGCGCGGGCGTAGATCTGTGTCGTATACACATCTCCGAGCCCACGAGACTAGGCATGGGGTCGGATGCCGTGGTGGGGGTGGTAAAAAAGG
>CAMWQK010000196.1 GCA_947176445.1 uncultured Clostridia bacterium
CGGTTACGTTATAATCGATAAAAACGGTTGCACATTTGTGGCGGATTTGCGCTATTTCGAAGCGGCGCAAAAGGTGCTTAAAGGCAGTCACGTCAACGTGGTGGAAGGCGGACTTGCCGTCGCCTCAGAGCTTTTAAACGGCGCAAAAACCGTAGCCGTTCCCTATCTGTTTACAACGCTTGCCCGCGCGGAAATGCTCAAAGAAAAGGGCTTTGCGCTTGTTGATTGTATGTCTGCTCTGCAAGAGGTCATGGCAATCAAAACGGAAAAAGAGCTTTCTCTCATTCAGAAAGCGTGTACGATTGCAGAGGACGCATTTTTGTTATTGCTCCCCGAAATCAAAGAGGGAGCAACGGAAAGCGAGGTTGCGGCACTTCTCGAATACAACATGAGAAAGCTGGGCGCTTCGGGGACTTCCTTTGATACCATCGTGGCATTCGGGGCAAACGGCAGTGTGCCGCACCACGAAACGGGGAATACAAAGCTTAAATTCGGTGACCCCGTATTGATTGATTTCGGCTGTAAGGTGGAGGGGTACTGCTCGGATATTACGCGCACTTTCCTCTTCGGTGACGATAAGAAGCATGAAAAGTTCAAAGCGGCTTATTCGGAAGTTCTGAAAGCGCACGAGTTGGTGAAGGAACAGACGGTTTCCGGCATGACGGGGCGAGAGGCGGACGATATCGCCCGTTCCCATCTTGCAAAGAGCGATCTTTCTCAGTATTTTACGCACTCGTTGGGGCACGGCGTGGGGCTACAAATTCACGAATATCCCGTGCTCTCGCCAAAGAGCGAGGAAGTCCTTTTAGACGGCATGGTATTTTCGGACGAGCCCGGCGTGTATCTCAAAGGCGAGTTCGGCATTCGCATCGAGGATACGGTGCGGCTCGAAAAGGGCAAGGTCGTATCGTTCATGGGTAAGACGGAGAGAAATCTCATCATAATATAAAAATCAATTAAGGAGTATAAAAACATGGCACAGATTTTGGCAGGAGACATCAGAAAGGGCGTTACGTTCGAGTACAAGAGCGGCGTTTATACGGTAACGGAGTTCCAGCACGTCAAACCCGGTAAGGGCGCGGCGTTCGTCCGTTGTACGCTCAAAAACGTGGTTACGGGGCAGGTTCTCTCCGATGAGACGTTCAACCCCACGGCAAAGCTCGAGACCGCACAGGTCGAGACGAAGAAGATGACCTATTCGTATACGGACGGCGAGTTCTACTATTTCATGGACGACGAGTTCAACCTCACGCCGCTCAATCTGAGCCAGGTTGAGGACGCGCTCCGCTATATCCGCGAGAACGACACGGTCACCGTGAAGTTCCTCTACGACAATGCGTTCTCGGTCGAGCCCGAAAACTTCGTCGAGCTCAAAGTCATCGAGGCAGAGCCGGGCGTACGCGGCAACACCGCGACCAACGTCACCAAGGCGGCAAAGGTCGAGACGGGCGCAACCTTCCAGGTGCCCATGTTCGTCAACGAGGGCGATACCATTCGTATCGACACCCGTACGGGCGAATACATGTCGAGAGTATAATCCCATGAAATTCGTTGCACAGAGGGTGCTTTGCGCGACGCTCACAGTAGACGATCAGCTCGTTTCCGAAATCGGACGCGGGCTTGTCGTTTATTTGGGCGTAAAAACGGGCGATCATATTACCGCAGTCAAAAAGATTGCCGAAAAAATCGCAAAGCTCCGCGTCTTTTCCGACGAGGCGGGCAAGATGAATTTATCCGTAAAGGATATCGGCGGCGAGGTGTTGCTCGTCTCGCAGTTCACGCTGTATGGGGACGCGCGGAAGGGCAATCGCCCGAGCTTTACGGACGCGGCGCGCGGAGACGAGGCAAATCCGCTCTATGAAGCGGCGGTCAAGGAGCTTCGCGAGGTGTGGGATATCCCCGTTAAGACGGGCATCTTCGGCGCGGACATGCACATTTTACAGAAAAACGAAGGACCAGTGACCATTATTTACGAAGTATAAAGCGGAGACAAAGATGAAGATCACCTATCTTGGAACAGGCGCAGCGGAGGGCATTCCCGCGCTCTTTTGCAACTGCGACTACTGTAAAGGCGTAAAAAGGGCGGGTGGCGCGCTCGTTCGCTCGCGCTCGCAGATTATCATAGACGGGGAGCTCGGCATCGATTTTCCGCCCGACTGCTTTTACCATGCGGCGGCACGCGGGGTCGATCTTTCGGCGATCAGGTATCTGCTCGTCACCCATTCGCATATGGATCACTTTTACGCGCACGATTTTATTCTGCGCGGCTATAAATACGCCCAAGGGCTCACTTCCGACGTGCTGAATATCTACGGCAATGCGGAGGTGAAGGTGGTCTTTGAGGAGTGTACGCGGCGGGAGCTGCGCCCCGAGATCGGGGAGACGATCTTACTTCATACGCTCGCGCCCTTTGAGGAGGTCTCGTTCGGGCAGTGGCGGGTAAACACGCTCAAAGCGCAGCATTCCTCGCACGATCCGCTGCTCTTTCTGCTCGAAAAAGGGGATAAGCGCATTCTGC
>CAMWQK010000197.1 GCA_947176445.1 uncultured Clostridia bacterium
GTATCAGGCGCTCACGGGTGCGCTTGCGGCGGCGAGTGCGGGCGTTTCGGCGGCGGTCATCTTCTCGTTCATCATGGCGCTCATTTTCAAGTCGCACACCAAGCACAATTAAAAATACGGCAAAATTTTTGGCAAAATTCGGAAAATTTTATCGCAAGGTATGTAAATTATGTTGACAAGATCAAAAAGTCGCGGTAAAATATAGGCAATTAAAAAAATCATTTAAGGAGTGATTGATTTTATGAAGAAGTTTGGCAAGATTTTGGCTGTTGGCGCTATGGCTGCGATCGCTGCAGTCGGTGTTGCTTCCTTCGCTGCTTGCGGTAGCGACCCCGTGGACTATAAGGGTTCTTACAAGTATGAGAACGCTTGGGTTCCCGGTTCGTACTATGGCGTAAACGTTACCGTTACGGTAGACGGCGACAAGATCACGAAGGTTGTATGCGACGCTGATACGGATACGATGCACAACATCACGCCTACGTGGCAGGAGGCTGAGGGTCAGCTTGGTCACGACAAGGCAGCTGCAGGTCTCAACGACTACCTCAAGAAGTTCGAGGGCATGAAGGTTGCTGACGTAAAGGCACTCAACGTCTCCAAGGCTGAAAATGGTCAGCCCAATACCGATGAGGCTGCTCACACTTCGCAGGGCACGTTGCTCTATACGGGCGCTACGCAGACGAGCGGCAGAATTATCCTTGCTGTTCAGGACGCGCTCAAGGACGTTAAGTAATTTAGCGTAGTTCTCATAGCGAATTATGATCGAAAAAGTGCGGCTTATTGCCGCACTTTTTTATGATATCTTGTCAATCAAAAAATATAGAAGAGGTGCTTCAAATGAAAGTCAATGCAAAATCGATGGTTTGGGTCAGACCGCCTAAGGAGTTTACCGTCACGGAAGACAGGGTGGAGATCGTCACGGAGCCGTTTACCGATCTGTGGCAGAGAACGTACTACCACTTCCGCAACGACAATGCGCCCGCGCTGCAAATGAGCACCGATGAGAAATATTTCTCCTTCACGGTAAAGACGGTGTTCGATACCAAAGTCCGCTATGATCAGAGCGGTATTATCATGTATCTCGACAGTGAGAACTGGCTGAAAGCGGCGATCGAGTATGAAGACGGGAAGATTCAGCGGCTTGGCAGTGTTGTGACGAACAACGGATATTCGGACTGGGCTTCGGTGGACATTGACGCCTCTGTCAAGAGCATGTGGTTCCGGCTCAGCCGCAGGGGCGACGACTTCTGCATTGAAAACTCCGTTGACGGAATCAATTTCAAGCAGATGCGTATCTGCCATATGTTCCGTGGCGGCGATACCGTTCGGTTTGGGATTTACGCGTGCAGTGCGGAAAATTCGTCGTTCAAAGCGCTGTTTACCGATATGCAGCTGACGGAATGTAAATGGCTGCCGCATGACGGGCAGGCGCCCGATGAGGAGTAAGTCCTAAGGCTTCACGGCGAGAAAGTAATACAGAGGTAATTTTTACAGAATACTTGTTCGGAGTGTATCCACATGCATAAGAAAAAGATACGCATTTTTTTGGGTTCGTCGATCGTCGAGTTCGCGCGGGAGCGCGACGAGCTTGATCTGTTCATCCGTACGGTCAGCGACAAATTTGAGGAGAAGTACGATACGAAGATCGTGCCGCTTCGCTGCGAGACGGTGGACGGATCGATGACGCTCGGGCGCAAGCAGGAGCAGTATAACGAGCTGATCAAAGAGAGCGAGATGTGCTTTTTCATCTTCTTCACCAAGGCGGGCGAATTTACCCGCGAAGAGTTCGAAGTGGCATATAGAAGCTTTGTATGCAGCGACGGCGTAAAGCCCAAGATCTACGTCTATTTTAAGAACGTTCCCGACGGGGTAGAGGTCGATCCGTCCATCAAGGCGTTTATGGACGAGATCGATCAGACCTTTCATCACTATTACGGCACCTTTGACGACATCGATACCATCAAGCTTCGTATCCTGTTGCAGCTGAAAATACAGGAAATGGATTTTGTCAAGGTGGAACTGGAGGGGGAATCGGTTGCGGTAGACGGCGAGAAGATCATGAAGATCGACGGCGTCTCCGAGTTTTTCAACAGCGCCGATCTCACCGAGCGGTTGAGCGAATTGCAGCGTCTCAACGAGAAGTATTTCTTAATGAAAGCTGAGTATAGCAAGGGCGGCTGCGACGATGCGTTCTACCGCGAATATGCGGAGATCGCGGCGCGGCGGCAGACGGTTGCGGACGAGATCGAGGAGTTGAGAGGGCAGATCTTTTCCCTCTCGGTGGGGCTGAGTCGCGACGAGGTGCACGGCGAAATTTCCCTGCGCCAGCGCGAGGCGTACAGATTACTCGAACAGGGCGACAGAGCGGGTTGTCTTGCCGTGATGGCGGCAGAGGAAGTGGACGGCGACTATTTCAAGGCAAAGGAGCTGCGCCGCAAACGGCATGAGGAAGAGGACCGCGCCGCGGCGAGGACGTATATTCGGGAACACGGGTTTGCCGTGGACGT